>JALYRN010000935.1 GCA_030855295.1 Myxococcota bacterium
CTTCGGCGGCGTTGACGGAACGATGGGCGAGCGAGCGGGTCCGTGCGGGCTTGGTCATGCCGCGATCAACACGCGGTTTCGCTCGGAATTCCCTGTGGCTCGTGCGTCAGGATCAGATCTGCACCCTCACGTCAGTCCTCCTGAAATGTCCCGCCCTCGATGCCGGCGCAGTCGGTGCGCGCCTCCTCGCTCGAGAAAGGCGCGTAGTAGCTCACCATCGCGGTGCCGTTCCGGTTCTCCGTGTTGCAGCGTCCCACTCGCCCGCTCGTGGGGCAGGCGGATGCCTCCGCCCACGTCCCTGCCAGCGTATCCGTGCACGATACGGAAGCAGGAGTGCCACCGGTCTGAGTGAGGTAGTCGACACAGGCTGCACCGCTAGCAAAGGTGCAACTTCCGATCACGCCATTCGTACAGCCACTCAGCGCCAGCACCCCTGCCGCGACCCACGCTCTCGTTCTCTTCGTCATGATGTCCTCCCGCCTCAGGTCACTCGGTCACTCGATCACGAACACACGTGCGCTTCCGGATTGGGAGCCGCGTGCGGTGTTGTCGCTGGGCGCGCCGACGAGCATGCGCGTCCCGTCTGCGCTCACCGAGACCGACCAGCCGAAGTCCATGGAGACCCAGCCGGGGTTCTCCTGGTAGGCCGGCGCTACATAGGTCGTCTCCTCGGCCCACGTCGTCCCGCTCCGCGAAAAGACGTGCGCGGCGCTGCCCATGCCCCTGTCGGGCGCGCCGACGACGGCGACGCTCCGGCGTCGCTGAGCGATCGCTCAGAAATCGAGCGCGGCGCTCACGCCCACGTCCGCCGACGGCGCGCCCGGCTCGATGCGCAGCCGCGCGGTCTCGCCGATCGCGAAGCCTTCCGCCATGTCGAGCGTCGGGGCGCCGATCGCGTAGAGGAGGATCGAGAAACCGACGATCTGCATCGCGACCATGGGGATCTGGACCCAGAGCGCGTTGAAGTTGATTCGAGGTGAGCTGCCGCTGCCGTCGGCGATTCCACCGGCCAGCGGTCCGGCGATCGGGATCAGCGCCCACGGCCACGAGCCACAGGCCACGGGCGCGTACGAGGGGCCGAGGCGACAGTTCAGGGAGGCCTCGTCCACGGCCGCCACGATGATCGCGCCCAGGTAGCCGATGGCGAGCGTGAGGGCTCCGCCGACGATGCGACCCGTGTCGCGACCGCGCCGCGCATGCGGATCGACGATGGCCTCTGGTCGGCCCTGCGGGGTCGTGGGCCAACCGTCTACGGTCGGCGCTCGCGATGCGACGGTCGGATCGACGGGGTCGACCACGACCGGTTCGTCGGGCGTCGACGGCGTCGAGGCCGCCCCGACGGGGGGATGCAGCAGCTCACGCATCGCGATCGCCAGGTCGCGGTACTCGTCGGCGAGCTCCGTCGGCAACCGGAGCGTTCCGCCGCGTCGGTGGCTCTCGATCCGCTCAGGGGCGCCCGCGCCGTGTCGCTCGACGGCGATCGATGCGAAGCCGTCGCGGGTGCACTGCACGACGAAGCGCACGCGCTCGTCCCGCGGCGCCCATCGCCGCGCCGTGATCGCGAACGTGCCGGACGCTGGGTCGGCCTCCACCACGGTGTACCCGAGCGCACGCACGAAATCGGTGAGTCGATTGAATACGGCCGGGTCTCTGGCCGGGAGCGAGACCGCGAGCGGACGGATGTCGCTCATCGGAGCGCCGCCGCACGCGCCGAGCGAGACCGCGAGCACGAGAGGAACGACGTAGCGTCTCATCATCGTGCCGTCGTGACGCTCGGGGTTCGTGGGGGTGTTCTTCTGAAGGGGCATCATCGTTCCTCCGCGCGCTCGATGCTCCGAGAGGGAGCGACCCGCGACGGGTGACGACATCGCAGCGGGCGTGCCACGCGAGCTCGCGGCCGATCCGCCAACACCGGCCCGACGCACGTGCACGTCGCTGCGCACGTGCGCACCCGCAGGAGCAGGCGATCTCCCAGGCGCTCGGAAAGTCGGATGCGCACCCCCGCGGCAGCACCGAGCGCGCCCAGCAACGCCGCGGGCAGGCGGGTCCGGCGTTCACCGCAGTGCGGACGAGCGAGCCGCGGATCGCAACCGAGCTCAGGTTCGGGGGCTTTTCAGCGACATCTGGAACAGCGGGCGTCCGTCGGGATCCACGAAGTCGACCAGCATCGCGGCGCTGCCGTCATCGATCGCGATCGCGGGCACGCGCGCGTCATCGGATCGTGCATCCACGGGCCGCGCATCCACGCGGTGCACGTTCACGATCTGCAGAGCGGCGAGTCGTCGGACGTCGCGAACGTCGCGCTCCAGATCTTCCCCGACGGCGTCGTGACCCCCGGTTGCACGGGGAGCTGCCAGGACCTGACCACCGACGCGCGCGGTGACATCGCGGGAGTGATGGGCGAGGCGGGGGGTGGCTCGCGTACCGCGTCGAAGCCAGCCCGCGGGCGGAGGGCAGCCTGCCGGTGCTCACGGTCGGTTACTACCGCGTGACGCCGGTGAGTGGAGGCGCCCTCGAAGTGCCCAGTGTCTCGGCGATGACGATCGGCTTGATCCCCTCGCTCTATCGGCGGATGCGTTTGCCCGGCACCGCGGTCGTGGTGGGCACGATCGTCGACTGCGCGGGCGACGAGGTCGCGAACGCGATGCTGCGCGTGTATCGCAGCTCGCGGCTGCTCACTCCGGGGTCTCACTCGACCGACTTCTTCGTGAGGTACCTCGACTTCGACTTCGTGGGACTGCCGGATGGCCCGACCGCGTGGACGAGGACCGGGGGATTCTACGCTGCGGGGAACGTCGAGCCCGCGCCCGACCCGCTGCGCTTCGAGCTCTGGGCGCGCACCGAGGACGGCGGCGAGCTGCGCCCGATCGCGTGCGAGGAAGCGCCCGTGTTCGCCGACGTGATCACGCACCTCGCGCTCGGGCCGCTGCGGAGCGACTACGCCGAGGGCAGCGGCTGCAGCGCGCTCTGATCGGAATGCACGCGCAGCCCGCGGTTCGTCCACCACGAAGCACCGCATCGGCGCGCCCGTCTCCGCGCGCCGAGCGAGCAACGTCTCGAGGTGCTCGCTCACGACTCGGCGCCGCGGCGCTCGTGCTCACGCTCGCCGCCCCGACGTCGGCGCTGAGCTGCAGCAGTCGCATCGTCGACGTCGGCGATCCGGCGTCGCGGGTGCGGACACTATGCGGCGAGCCGACGCAGATCTCGGCGCGCACCGAGTCGCGAAC
>JALYRN010000936.1 GCA_030855295.1 Myxococcota bacterium
ACCGCGTTCTGCGCGGCGAGCGCGTGCGGCATCGCGTGCGACGAGGGCTTCGGCGACTGCAACGGCGACCCCGCCGACGGCTGCGAGACCGCGCTCGACACCGCGACGAGCTGCGGCGGCTGCGGGATCGTGTGCAGCTACGCGAACGCGGCCGGCGTGTGCACTGCCGGTGCCTGCGAGCTCGACGCCTGCGCCGCGGGCTTCGATGACTGCAACGGCGCCCCCGCCGACGGCTGCGAGGTCGATCTCGGAACGACGCTCGCCGACTGCGGCGCGTGCGGCAACACCTGCCCCAGCGGACAGGTCTGCAGCGCCGGGATGTGCGCTGCGAGCTGTCGCCCCGGCCTGAGCGACTGCTCGGGCTCGTGCCGCGATCTCGCGAACGACCCGACCTCGTGCGGCGCGTGCGGCACGACGTGTCCGGCGGGCCCGGGCGCGACCGCGTTCTGCTCGGCGTCGACGTGCGGAATCGTCTGCGCGCCCGGGCGCGCGGACTGCAACGGCGATCCGATCGACGGCTGCGAGGTCGACCTGACCAGCACGACCTCGGACTGCGGCGCGTGCGGCGCCGCGTGCACGCTGCCGAACGCGACGGAGGTCTGCACCGCGTCGCTCTGTCAGGTCGACAGCTGCGACGCGGGCTTCGACGACTGCAACGCGGCGCGGATCGACGGCTGCGAGGCGTCGCTGTCGACGGACTCGGCGAATTGCGGTGTGTGCGGCAGCGCGTGCCCGAGCGGACAGCGCTGCTCGATGGGCATGTGCCTGGCGTCGTGCGCGGCGCCGCTCACGGCGTGCGGGCTCGAGTGCGTGAACGCCGGGACGGATCCCGCGAACTGCGGTGGATGCGGCATGGCGTGCCCGGATCGCGCGGCGGCCGCCGAGGTGTGTGCCGCGGGCAGCTGCGCGTTCGTCTGCGACGCGGGCTTCGCGGACTGCGATCTCGCCGGCGCGAACGGCTGCGAGATCGACACCCGCTCCGACGAGACGAGCTGCGGCGGATGCGGCCGCGCGTGCGGCACCGGCGAGGAGTGCCTCGCCGGCACCTGCGCGCTCGCGCCGCGACCGCTCGCGCCGATCTTCAGCGCGAGCGTGACCCAGCGCCGTCCGACGATCGAGGTCGAGCTCGCGCCCGGCACCAGCAGCGCTCGCATCGAGCTCTGCGCCGACCGCGCGTGCGGCACCGTGCTCCAGACGTTCGACACGACCGGTGCCAGCGGGCGCCCGACGGCGAACCTGCCCGCGGGCATCGTGTGGTGGCGCGCGTACTCGACGTCCGGCGGCGCGGTCGCGTCGTCGCCGAGCACCACCTGGTACTTCGTCGTGCCGCCGAGCGATCACGGCACGGTCGACACCTACTACTGGCAGCGCGGCGACCTCAACGGTGACGGCTTCGCCGACGTGGTGATCGGGTCGCGCAACGGCTCGACCGCGACGGTCTCCTACGGGTCGGCCGCCGGCGTCTCCGCCGCACCGACGGTCACGATCACGACGACGCCCTCGAGCGCGCTCAGCAGCCCGCAGTACGGCGACTTCAACGGCGACGGCTACTCGGACCTGTGGCTGTCGACGATGGAGAACCTCCGCGGCTTCGTCTACTTCGGCTCGCCGACTGGCATCTCGACCACGCCGTCGCAGACGTTCGCGGCTCCGGCGGGCGCATCCGGCGGCTGGTTCGGCTACCGCGTCTCGGGCGCGGGCGACCTGAACCACGACGGCTACGCCGACCTCGTGCTCACGCACTGGAACGCGGGGCCGGCGCGCGTCATCGCGTACTACGGAAGCGCGACCGGCCTCGGCGGCGCGACCGTGATCGCGTCGAACCCGAACTCCGGCTTCGCGTACCGCGTGGCCGGTGTAGGCGACCTGAACGGCGATCGCTTCGCCGACGTCGCGGTCGGCAACCCGCACGCGGGATCGAACGTGCACGTCTACTACGGCTCGAGCACCGGCCTGCCGACCACCGCGGCGCTCGTCATCGCGGCGCCGGGCGGGCTCACGAACTGGGGCTACGTCGTGAGCGCCACCGACATGAACGGCGACGGATACAGCGATCTGCTCGCCGCGAACACGTCGGGCCAGGTGCACTTCTACCCGGGCTCGGCGATGGGCGTGTCGAGCACGCCGGCCGCAGGGCTGGCGATGGGCGGCGGCGGCTACGTCGTCGGGGGCATCGGCGACGCGAACGCCGATGGCTACGACGACGCGCTCTTCGGAGACGGCGGCGGCACCGCGCGCATCCTGCTCGGTGGGCCGGCGGGCCTGCCGGGCGCGGTCAGCGCGACCACGACCACCGGCGGTGGACGCGGCGTCACCTCGACCGGCGACGTGAACGGCGACGGGTTCTCGGACTGGGTCGGCGCCAACGGGTCGAACATGGCCGCCGTGTGGCACGGGCAGATGTCGATCCCGGCGTCGCCGGCGCCGGCCCGCACCTGGACCGTCAGCGCGTCCGGGTATGGCTATCCGCTGAACTGAATCGCGCGCGGCGCGCACCGAGCGCGCCACACCGCCGAACGCCGCGCAGCGCCTCGAGCGTCGCGCGGCGTTCGTGCGTCCGGGGCGCGCTCGACCTCGATCGTGCCGACGACGTGGTCGGCGAGTCGCGTCGGGTGCCGGGGGCGCTCGGGCGACGGGTCGACGAGCTCGGGCGACGCGCGACATGCAGCCGCGCCGGCCACGGAGCGCTCGGCGGGACGTCGGTGGCGTTAGACTCGTGGGATGAGGGAGCTGCTCGCGCGCGGCGTGCTGGCGTCGATCGTGGTGATCGCGTCGGGGTGCGGCGATCTCTCGGCGTGGGCGGGGCCGTCGGCGCTGACCGACGTGACGCTCTCGCCGGCCGGCGGAGCGTTCGGGGTCCACGTCTGCACGCCGCGGGCGCTGCACGGGTGCACCGGCCGCACGGTGCTTCGTCAGGGCGTGCGGGTGATCGGTCCGATCGACATCGCGGCGTCGTCGTCGTGCGCGTCGCTCGCGTCCGACACGGCGTCGCGCTGCCCGGGGCCGCCGAGCGATCCGTCGACGCTGCGCTGCTTCGCCGAGCACGGCGTGCTGCTCGACACGCACGCGACGTGGGGCCCGCCGGGCGCCGCCGACGAGCCGACGTCGCGGTTCACGCTCCACTGCGCCGAGGGCGAGGCGTGGATCGACGTGATCGAGCCGCCCTGATCGCTACGCGTCAGGTGCCGAGACGACGAGCACCGGCACGCGCGATCGGCGGAGCAC
>JALYRN010000149.1 GCA_030855295.1 Myxococcota bacterium
GACGAACACGGTGTCGCCGACGACCACGACCGTGCTCCGCGCCGCGAGCTCGCGCGCGTAGCGCCCACCCGGCGCGAACGCGACCGCGCGTCCGCGCATCTCGCGCGGCACGCTCGCGAGCGACGCGGGGGCTTGCTCTGCGAGCGCGTGGAAGTCGGCGAACCCATCGGCCGTCACGTACCGGAAGTCGCCCTGTGCGTTCATGATCTCGTGGTTCCCGTTCAGCGCGACGAAGCGCCCACCGGCCTCCTCGGCCTCGCGCTCGAGCCGCGACACCAGCGCGAGGATCTCGTCCTCGTCATCGCCGCGATCGAGCACGTCGCCGGTCTGCACGATCCACAGTGCGCCCCCGATCCACCGATCCGACGCGTCGACCGCGCCCGCGAGCCGCAGCGCGCGCCGGAACGCATCGAGATCACCGTGCACGTCGCCGATCGCCACCAGCCGCGCCGGCGCGGGGTGCGTCGACGCGGGCAGCGGGCGCACGTCCGCCGCGGGGCGCGGCGCGGCCGGAGCGGCGCCCCGTGCAGTCGATCGAAAAGCAGGCTCGGCGGGCGGAGCCGACGACGAGCAGCCCGCGAGCGCGAGCACGAAGAGCACGGGGAGCGCAGGCATCGGCCAGTGGTAGCGCTCCGCGACGTGCGCGTCCCGGGCTCAGCGGGCAGCGATGCGGTGATAGATGTTCGACCGTCGATCGGGGCGATCGTCGTGCATCGCGCAGCGCGCGTGATCGTACGGGAGATAGTCGAACTCGAGGATCAGCCGCGGCACCGCGCCTGCGGTCACGCGACCACCTCGAACCGGATTGATGCCGCTGAGATGGGGATCCGGCGAGCAGCGCGGGTTCGGCGGATAGACGGATCGCAGCCCACCGCTCGTCAGCGCGCCATCGGGCTGGAGCACAGCCCGGAACATCTCGCGGCCGGGTCGCACGCCGACGCGCGCGAGACCGCCCGATGCCCGGTCGAGCGTCGCGACGAGCTCGTTCCCTCGCAGCTCGATGCGCACCGTCTGGAGATCCGCGCAGCCGCGCGCGTCAGGGTCGCGCGCACACTCTTCGCCGCCGAGGATCCAGCGGCCTTCCACGTCGGTCGCAGAGATCGCGGGCGCCTGCGAGGACACCAGGCTGCTCGTGAGGGCCAGGCTCAGGCACGCCGCGGCGGCAGCGAGCCGGAGCATCGACCGCGCGACGAGCGAGGGATCACGGCCGGCGTGACGATGGACTGCGTGGTTCATCCGACCCATTGTCGACTCATCGCCTGGATCTCTCCATAGGGACTTCCCTGCGCGCGCACGAAATCGTTTGACCACAAACGTCTTCCTGCCCATCGGCGACGGATTTCGATGGATCTGCGACCAGGAGCGAAACGAGACGCGTGGCGCGCAGGGATCTCATCGCCGTGGTCGAGTCGACCTACGACATCACCTGTCCAACGAGATCACCTGTCCCACGAGATCACCTGTCCCACGAGATCACGGAGCGGAGTAGCCGAGGCCGGACTCGAACCGGCACTTCCTTTTGGGAAAGCGGATTTCGAATCGCGCGCCCAGCAGCGAAACCGTTGCAATGCCAAGGGCTTACGCGATGAGCCCCCGAAGCTCGTGGGCAGTCCGTGGGCAAGTGGCTAGAGGTCGCGCTCGCGAGACGCTGCTATGCCAGCCTCGGTCGCGATCGTCAGACGAATGACCGCCGACTGCGTTCCTGCGGCGCCGAACCCCGTGAGCTGCGCGCGAGCTCCGGACAACGATTCGATTTCCCACGTCAGCACGAAGCGCCCGACCCCTCGGAGCAGACAGCCGTACTGGCCCACAGCGAGCCCGGCTTCACACTCCGGGTCGGCCTCGCTCGTCGAGACGAAATCGGGACCGTAAGAATCTGTCCACGTCTCCCGCAGATCGGCGAGACCGTGCTGCAGCTGCGTCTCGCCCTCGACACGGATGCGCACGGTGATCTGGCAGAGCGAGCCGCCGCACTTCCTGAGAAACACGGACTCGACCGGGTAGCCCACCGGCATCGCGGAGCCGCTGCACGTCGCGGCTGAACCGGGGAAGTCCATCGCGAGCCGGCGGCCGCGGCTCTCGCAACGCCGTGTCGCATCGAGAAAGCGCTCGCCGAGCCGGAAGCCGCCGAGGGTTGGGCCCGTGGGCCGCGAGGTCGTGAGAGGAACGCGCGTGGGCCGGTAGTCGACGATCTCCCGCTGCGGAGCCCCGCACGCGACGAGCGCGAATGCGAACGCGAGTGCCGAGAAGCGCATGCGCCCGAGACTACCGCGACGCACGTCGCAGGTGCCATTTGCACGCGTGCCCTCGGCGGCGCGTCAGTCGATGCGCGTGCCGTAGGTGAACTGCTCGGCGCGTCGTCGCACTCGCCCGCGTACTCGAGCGTGAAGCGTGCTTCCATCCACAGCTCGTCGCCGCCCCCATCTCCTGCTCGCCGAGTTGCAGTCGCGCGCGGTCGGCGCCGGTGAGGCCGCCGTTGCTGTAGATGCCTCCATCTCGGCGAGCGCGCGCTCTTGCGCTGCGATGGAAGTGGGGTCGGCCCCAGCCTCGGCCATCTCGGGGGTCCAGTCGAGCGAGCAATCCGCGTGTTGCGTGCCGACCGTCAGCGCCCGGCCCGCGTGGGCTTGCGCTTCACGCGCTTGAACTCGCAGGTTTCGAAGTCATACCGAGCGACGTCGTTCTTCGTAATCGTCAAGATGAGCGGTGGGCTCGCGACGCCAACGATGCCGACGATCGTCCGCCAGCTGTCAGTGATTCTTGCGATTTGCTCATCGGCCGTTGCGCTCCCCGCGCCGAGGCACACGTAGAACGCCCCCGACGTCTTCACGATGTCCCGCTGGTTGCTGTCGCGACGGATGTTCTTGTCCTTCGTGAGTATCGCCCAACCGCGCGCCGCAACGGATGGGATCCATTCCTCGTCCAATGCGTCGTCTGAGAAGTGGTCGCCGAGCCACTCGGCGGTCGCGCCGAGGCTGCGCAGCGCGGCGAGCGTCCTCTTGCCCAGGCACCGATCGACGAACCACGCGCGGGCCTCAGGCTGCACGCGTCGTCCGGATCGTGTCCTCGAAACGAAGCGCCTCCTCTATCGCGGCCGGAGCGACTTCTAGATCCGCGGCGAGCTCGTCCGTCGACTCCCCTGCGCGCCATCGCGTGTGGATCACCCACGTTTCCACGCCCCCTGGGATGATCGGACGCCCAAAGCGTCGGCGTGGATCGATCACGACGAGCCGTGGCGCTTCGACTTCGCGGTCGGCCGTGAACGGGAACAGCCGCTGCGCGATGCCGTTCTCGTCTCGCTCGATGCGCTGTAGGTAGCGCGCGATGATGGGCTCGAACGCGGCCTGCCCCCCTCGCGACGCGTTCCAGAGCTGCCCGAGGTGCTCGACGTACACGTGCATGCGGTCACTCTTCGCGTCGACGTCGGCGAAGGGATTCTCCGTGCCGAACGTCTTCCGGATGAACTGAACGGCACCACGGATGGCGTCGAGGCTCACGTCGCGATCGCGCAGCACGGAGAGGACGTGCGCTTCGACGAGGTTCTTGAACGAGAGTCGCACGCGGCCGCTCGAGGCATCGGCGGTGGCGATGATCGGCTCACACCGGCGCTCGCCGGTGGCGGTGAAGTAGTCGCGTCCGACGCACCACGATCGCAGCGTCGCAACGGGCACGCGCACAAACCGCGCGGCGTCAGCGAGCGGGTAGATCCCGATCGCCCGCGGATCGCGGCCCTCGTAGATGTCGACTGCGGCGCGAGTCACACGCTGATTGTAGACTCATACTCGACGCGGCGCGAAGCGACCGGGCCTTCCGGTCACGTCAATCACGAGCCTGCGACCGCCTCGGCGCGTTCGTCGCTGCGCTGGGTCAGGGTGCATGCACGAAGGGATTGTGACTCCCCCCGTACCGCCGCGGGACGAAGCCCTTGCCGCGCGTGACGTTCATCCGGTGGAGGAGGCGGCCCACGAGATCGGATGCGTCGACCGCGTCCCAGCGCACGCGCCTGGCGTCCCGTTCAGTGTCGTGCGTGACGACGAGGTCGCGCTTATCGCCTGAAGTCGTCGCGTTCTCGCGATAGCCGAGGCCGGATTCGAACCGGCACTTCCTTTTGGGAAAGCGGATTTTGAATCCGCCGCGTCTGCCATTTCGCCACTCGGCCGAGAGCGACGCGGAAGGTGGACTGGATCGCGCGATCGGGCAACGCGGGCCGTGATGCAGATCGCGTCGACGGCCGGCCGAGCCGTGAGGAGATCGCCCGGTCCCGGCTGACATTCGGGAATGTCTTTCGCTATGGTTCGCGCGCCCGCATGCCGAAGTTCGCATCGATCGACGTGGGCTCGAACGCGTCGAGGCTCTTGATCGTCGAGGCCGAGGGGCCGGGGCGCTGGAGCGTCGTGCAGCAGCTCCGCGCGCCGGTTCGCCTGGGCCACTCGGTGTTCCTGACGGGGCGGCTCGATCCCGCGGCGGTCGACGAGCTCGTCGTCGCGATGCGCACGTTCCGCGCGGTCATGGAGCAGCACCAGGTCGTGGCCCATCGCGCGGTCGTCACCGCGTCGGCGCGGGATGCCGAGAACGCCGACGAGATGCTGCAGCGCGTGAACGCGACCGGCGTCGATCTCGAGGCGATCGACGGCACCGAGGAGGCGCGGCTCGTGAAGCTCGCGGTCGAGCAGCGCGTCCCGCTCTCCGACAAGCGCGCGCTGCTCTGCGATCTCGGCGGCGGTAGCCTCGAGCTGAGCGAGGTGCACCACGACGAGGTGCGCTTCTCGACGTCGCTGCAGATCGGGACGGTGCGCCTGCTCGAGTCGTTCCTCGAGAACGGCAACCCGGTGACGAGGTCGCAGGATCGCCTGCTGACCGAGTACCTCGATCGAATGCTCGGGCCGGTGCGCGAGAGCTTCCTCCGGCGCAGCTACGACGTCGTCGCCGCGACCGGCGGCAACTTCGAGACGCTCGCCGAGCTCTGCCCCGCGAGCGGCGCGCAGATCCCGACGATCGACGTGCGCAAGGCGCGCCCGCTGCTCGCGCGGATGATGAAGATGAAGGCGCCCGAGCGCCGCAAGCAGTTCGGGCTGAAGGCCGATCGCGCCGACGTGATCGTGCCCGCGCTCTACGTGCTGCTCGCGCTCGCGGATCTCGCGCGCAGCGATGCGTTCGTGGCGCCTGGCGTCGGGCTCAAGGAGGGCCTGGCCGCCGAGCTCGTCGACAAGCACTTCCGCGTCTGGGACTACAAGGTCGACGAGAGCCAGGCCGCACGCGCCGCGGTGCAGCTCGGGCGCCGCTACCACTTCGACGAGCCGCACGCGACGCAGGTCGATCGGCTCGCGGTGCAGCTCTTCGATCACCTGCAGTCGCTGCACCGGCTCGAGGAGCACGATCGCGTGCTGCTCCGCGTCGCCGCGCTGCTCCACGACATCGGCGACTTCGTGCACCCCGCCGCGCACCACAAGCACACCCAGTACATCGTCGAGCACTCCGACGTGATGGGCATCTCGCCCGAGCACCGGGTGCTGGTCGGGTGCGTCGCGCGCTACCACCGCCGCGCCGCGCCGAGCCCCAAGCATGCTTCGTTCGGCGCGCTCGGCGAGGACGATCGGCGGCGCGTCCGCAAGCTCGCGTCACTGCTGCGGCTCGCCGACGCGCTCGATCGCGGGCACCGCAGCAAGGTCCATCAGCTCGAGGTCGAGATCGCGGCCAGCGAGGTCGTCGTGCGCGCCAGCGGCCGCGAGGACCTCTCGCTCGAGGCGTGGACGGCGGCGCGGAAGTCCGCGCTCTTCGAGGCGACCTACCGACGCAAGGTGCGCGTCATCGTCGATGCCTGAGCTCCTGGCTTTGATATGATCGCCCCCGGCGCCGACGCGTCGCCGGGCATGCGCAGAGACCGAGAGCCGCGAATCCGAGCGCCGCTCGAGCAGGCGCTCGAGCGAGAGCTCGGCGAGATCGAGCGCATGACGGTGCGCACCTGGCAGCTCTTCGGGATGCTCGGCGTCGTCGCGGGCGCGATCATCGCGGCGACGCTCTCGCCGAGCCTCGGCCTCTCCGGCGGGGCGGCGTCCGCCGCGTACGTCGTGTGGTTCACGATCGTCGCCGCGAGCCACCGCCGGAGCGCTCCGTCGCGTGCCATGCGCGCCGTGAGCATGACGATGGAGAGCGCGATCCCGTGGGTCTTCCTGCTCGTCCTGGTCGCGGCCCAGGGCGCGGGGTACGCGCTCGCGTCGTGGGTCCCTCCGATGCTCTTCTGCGGCGTCATGGTCGTGCAGACCGCGCGGCTCCGCGGGCGCGCTGCGTTCGCGGTCGGCGTGCTCGGCGGGATCACGTATCCGCTGCTCTACGCGATCGTCGTGCGGGATCGCCTCGCGCCCGAGCTCACGTCGCAGATCCTCTACCAGTACCCGCTGCAGATCTCGCGCTCGATCTCGCTCGTGGTCGCAGGCGTGCTCGCGTGGCGCGTGGCGGGCGGTCTGCGCGCGGCGTTCGGCCGTGCGGAGATCTCGGTCCGCGAGCAGGACCTCTTCGGCAAGTACCGCATCGTCCGCACGATCGCGCGTGGGGGGATGGGCGAGGTGCTCGAGGCGCTGTACTGCCCGGAGGGCGGCTTCGAGCGGCGCGTCGCGATCAAGCGCATCCACGCGCACCTCGCCGAGCAGGCGCGCTTCGTCGCAGCGTTCCGGACCGAGGCGGAGCTCGGCGCGCGCCTGCTGCACCCCAACATCGTCCAGGTGCTCGACTTCGGGCGCGTCGCCGACACGTACTTCCTCGCGATGGAGCACGTCGACGGAATGCCGCTCAGCCACCTGCTGCAGCGGCTGAAGCGGCGCGGCGATCGTCTCTCGCCGCAGGTCGTCGGCACGATCGCCCGCGAGCTGCTCGCGGGGCTCGCGCACGCGCACGAGTCGGCGCGCGGTCTCGACGGCGAGCGGCTCCGCGTCGTGCATCGTGATCTGTGCCCGCCCAACGTGCTCGTCTCACACAACGGCGAGGTGAAGATCACGGACTTCGGCGTCGCGCGCGCGCTTCGCGACGCGGCGGCCTCGGAGACGCGCACGGTCGTCGGGCACATCGGGTACATGGCGCCCGAGCAGGCGCGCGGTGAGGCGGTCGGGCCCCGTGCCGATCTCTTCCCCGTCGGCGTGATGCTCTGGGAGCTGCTCGCGCTGCGGCAGCTCTTCCGACGCGACAACGAGGCCGCCACGCTGCACGCGCTCCTCTACGAGCCGGTCCCCGCGATCACCACACTGCGGCCCGATCTCGAGCCCGCGTGGGACGTGCTGATCGCGAAGGCGATCGCGCGCGATCCCGCCGAGCGGTTCGCGTCGGCGCAGGCGATGAGCGCCGCGCTCGACGTCATCCCCGATGCGCACGAGCTCCACGGCAGCGCCGAGCTGAGGAACGTGCTCGCGTCGCTGCGCGCCGACACCGAGGTCGACGTCGCCCCCGAGATGGAGGACGGCGAGTCGCCCGCCGCGTGGGACGCCGGGCGCGAGACCGCGCCACTGGCTCGGCGCGCCGAGTCGGACGAGACCGTGGTGGAGGGCGCGCCCAACGCGCCGCGTTTCACGTCGACCGAGTGAGCACGAGCGCTCCCGTCCGGTCCCTCCGGGGCGAGCACTCCCGTCGGTCAGGGCATCGCCTTGTGGGCGCCGGTCTGATCGGGCCGCGGCGAGTACTGCGAGTTCGCGATGTGCTGCGCCTCTTCGCGCCGCATCTCTTCCATCAGCTCGCCGACCTCGGGACGCCCCTTGAGGTGGCTCATCAGGAGCGCCGACGAGTCGGTGAACGTCTTCTCGTACGCGAGCGCCTCACGCACGCGCGTTGCGATGCGATCGCGACCCGCCGCGAGGTCGTTCTCGAGCGCGTCGCCGTAGCGCGCCAGCTGCGCGCGGAGCTCGTCGATCTGCTTGCGCAGATCGCCCGCGCTCTTCTCCTTGTGCAGCGCGCGGCGCTCGTGATCCTGGAGCACCTCGCTGAGCACCTCGGCGCGCGAGCGATTGCTCGTCGCGTCCTCGAAGATCGTGCGCCACGCGCGCAGATCGCCGCCGGTGCGCTCCATCTCCGTCGCCTGCGCCGCCGAGCGCTCCCACGCGCGCCGCGCGTCGTCCATCTTCGCCTTCACGCGCGACAGGCGCTCACGCTCGGCCGCGGCATCACGCAGCGTGCGCGACTCCTCCTCGGCGAGCTCCTCGACCTTGCGGCCGATCTCCGCGCGCAGCGCGCGACCGCGTCGCTCGATCGCATCGAGCTTCCGCTGGTGGCTCGCGAGCTCGCCCTCGAGCTTGCTCGCGCGCGCCGCGACCTCCCACAGCTGATCCATCGCGTGCTGCACGTCGTCGGGCACGCGTCCGTTCGGATACGCGCGCGCGACCATGCGCGAGAAGTACGCCGCGCGGCGCGACCACTCGACCACTCCGGGGCTCGGCGCCGGCGGCGGCGGCGGCGGCTGCGCGGGGGGCGCTGCGTGATCGTTCGTCTGCTGCACCTCCCAGGTGTTCGGGAGCGTGCGCTGCAGCGCCTTGAGCTCTTCCTGGAGGTGGTGGCCGTCGCGGAACCGACGGCGCGGATCCTTCTCGAGCAGCTTGAGGATGATCGCCTCGGCCGCCTCGGGGCACTCCTTCGACAGCGCGCGCGGTCGCGGCGGGGGCCCGCTGCGCTGCAGCTCGAGGAGCGTGTCGCGATCGTTGCTGCGGAAGGGGAGCTGGCCCGTGAGCATCTCGAAGAAGAGGATGCCGAGCGCGTAGAGATCGCTCGCCGGCGCCGCGTCGTCGCCGCGCGCCTGCTCGGGCGACATGTACTCGGGCGTGCCGAAGACCGCGCCCTTCGGCGCGAGCCGCGGATCGCGCGCGAGCGCGGCGAGACCGAAGTCGAGGATCTTCACGAAGTCGCGACGGCCGCCCTTCGCGGTGACCATGATGTTGTCGCTCTTCAGATCGCGATGGACGACCCCGAGATCGTGCGCGCGAGCGAGCGCGGCGCACATCTGCTCGAGGATGTCGACGGCACGCGCGAGCGCCATCGGGCCCTTCGCGATCTCGGTCGAGAGCGCCGAGCCGACGAGGTACTCCATCACGAGGTAGAGCTCGCCCTCCTCGGTCTCGCCGACGTCGTGGATCTCGACGATGTGCGCGTGGTCGACGCGGTTCGCGGCGCGCGCCTCGCGCAGCATCCACGCGCGCAGGTGCGTCTCGCCGCGCAGGTCGGGCCGGATCAGCTTGAGCGCGACGACGCGATCGATGAGGACGTGGCGGGCGCGATAGACGACGCCCATTCCGCCTTCGCCGAGGAGCGCCTCCAGCCGGTACCGGCCGGCGACGACCTTGCCGAGGAGCGAATCTTTCTGGGTGCGTGCGGTGGCGGAGGTGCGGGTGGTGGTGCCCATCAGACTCGACGCTCCGGGAGGCAGGCTGTCTTGGACCGACAAAGGGCCGAAATCGAAACCGAAAACGGACCGGGCGGCGATGATAACGCCACCCGCGGCCGGAACGTCACTGTTTCCTACGGTCGACGGGCGATTGCCGGTCGGCCGCCTGATCCAGTGATGCGGCAACATTACGCTACCGCGCGGGAAAGTGCATGTTTGGTACACCTGGCGGGTTGTCCCCTACGGCCAGCCCGGTATCTTGTTCGACATGCGCCGCAGATCGATCGCCGAGGCCCCGGCCCGGCGACGGGCGGAGCGGGAGCGCGGATGAAGACGCGGACCCTCGGTCCCTATCGAATCGAGCGGCGTCTCGCGACCGGCGGGATGGCCGAGGTGTTCGTCGCGCAGCGGCTCGGGCCGCACGGCTTCCAGAAGCGCGTCGCGATCAAGTGCATCCTGCCGCAGCACGCGCGCGACTCCGACTTCGTCTCGATGTTCATCGACGAGGCGCGGCTCGCCGCGCAGCTCGAGCATCCCGGCATCGTGCAGGTGTTCGACTTCGGCGAGGCCGAGGGCTCGCTCTTCCTCGCGATGGAGTTCGTCGACGGCACCAACGTCAACCGGCTGCTGCGCAGCGTCGCGGTCCACCGCGAGAGCGTGCCGATCGCGTCGGCGCTGCACATCGGCGCCGAGGCGGCGCGCGCGCTCGCGTACGCGCACCACGCCTGCGACGACGACGGCAAGCCGCTCTCGATCGTGCACCGCGACGTCAGCCCCGCGAACCTGCTGCTCACCAAGCGCGGCCACGTGAAGCTGAGCGACTTCGGGATCGCGCGCTGCGCGCAGAGCGACCACCGCACCGACGACGGCCACGTGCGCGGCAAGCTCGGGTACATGTCGCCCGAGCAGGTGAGCGGGTACGCGATCGACGGGCGCAGCGACGTGTTCACGCTCGGCACCGTGATCGCCGAGATGCTGATCGGTGAGCCGCTCTTCGGCACCGGCACCGATCTCGACGTGCTGCTCCGCATCCGCAACGCGGATCTGACGGTGCTCGATCGCAAGGGCCGCGCGGTGCCGCAGGACGTTCGCGCGGTCCTCGCGGCGGCGCTCGCGAAGCATCCCGAGGAGCGGCTCGAGGCGGGCGCGCTCGCCGAGGGGCTCGAGGATCTGCTGCGCCGGCGCGGCGCGATCGGCCGTGGCC
>JALYRN010000937.1 GCA_030855295.1 Myxococcota bacterium
GTCCGGCGCCGACGCCCGCCCGTGGCGCGCGCGGCGCGCCGCCGCAGCTGACGACGAGCGCGAGCATCGCCGCTCCCAGGAGCACCCACCTCGATCGGCGCACCACTCGGATCATAGAGCGTTCGACGTGCAGGTGGCTGCGATCGGTCTGTTCGTGACCGGCGCGCTCAAGGCTCGCGGCCGGCCAGCACGTTCGCCATCGCGCGCGCGCTCGGCCAGCGCTTGTCGAGATCGGGCTCGAGCGCTCCGTCGACCGCGCGCGCGAGGGCGTCGGGCGCCTCCGGGCACATCTCGCGCAGGCGCGGCGGGCGCGCGGTGACGATGCGCATCAGCAGCATCGGCAGGCTCGGCTCCTCGTAGTGCGAGCGACCCGTCGCGGCGTGGAAGAGCGTCGCGCCGGCGCCCCACACGTCCGCGCGCCCGTCGACCGCCATCGCCCGTACCTGCTCGGGCGCCATGTACGTCGGCGTACCGACGGAGGTGCCGGGCTTGGTGAGCACGCCGCTCGGCTCCGGGCTCTGGAGGTTCTTGGCGACGCCGAAGTCGACCAGCCGCACCGAGAGCTTCCCGTCGCGCCGCACCAGGAACACGTTGTCGGGCTTCACGTCGCGATGGACGATCTGCATCGCGTGCGCGGCCTCGAGCGCGTCGAGGAGCTCGAGGCCGACGTGCACGACGTCGCCGAGCGAGAGCTCGCCGATCGCGTCGTGGAGCGTTCGCCCCTCGAGGAGCTCGTGCACGAGGTAGGGTCGACCGTCCTCCATCGTTCCGGCGTCGAGCACCTGCGGGATCCCGGGATGTCCGATCGAGGCCGCGGCGCGCGCCTCGCGCAGGAAGCGGCTGACCGCCTCGGGCGCCGCGGTGAGGTACGGGTGCATCGCCTTGAGCGCGACGCTGCGCTGCGTGTACCGGTGCAGGGCCTCGTACACCGCGCCGCTCGCGCCGACGCCGAGCAGGCGCTGGAGCTCGTAGCGCTCGGCGACGATCTGACCGACCCGCCCTTGCGCGACCTCGTCGAGGCTGTTGGACATGCGGGGGAGAGGATAGACCTGGGCGACGTAGCTTGGGAGTCGCCGGGCTCCGCCCACTCGTGCGAGAATCCGGCCGGACCCGTCGAGTCGGCACGGCGAGGAGCAGTCAGCGGATGTCGGACCACGAGAAGAAGAAGAGCGCGGAGACCAAGACCAAGACGCTCGACGACGCGGAGATCGTGTCGGTTCGGGCGGGCGGATCAGAGGGCGCCAAGGATGGCCCGAGCGTGTCGCGTCGCTCGATGATCGGCGTGCTCGCGGGCGGCGCGGCGGCGGTCGTGATGCCCGCCTGCGTCGTGCGTCGCCCCGGCGTCGTGTACACGCAGCCGGCCGCAGCACCGCGCGGCTCGGTCGTGGTCGCTCAGCCGCAGCAGGGCCGCTATCGCACGAACGTGACCGACTCCGACGGCGGCGCGTATGCCGATCCGGCCGGGTACGGCCGCGGCCAGCGCGCGCAGGGCCACACGGGAGTGACGGACTCCGACAGCGGCGCGTGGGCCGATCCGGCGGGCTCGGGACGAGGGGTGTACGGCCGCACCAGCGGCGTGACCGACTCCGACGGTGGCGCGTACGCCGATCCGGTCGGCAACGGCCGAGGCCGTGCGCGCGGCGGATACAGCGGGATCACCGACTCGGACGGCGGGCCCTACGCCGACCCGTCCGGACACGGCCGCGGTCGCTGGCGGTAGGCGCCGTCGAAGGATCGAGACGTGGGCCCTGGTGCGCAGCGCGCGCCGGGGCTCCGTCGCGTCGGGTGATCAGCCGAGCGTGCGCTCGATCGCGCTGACGATCGCGGCGTCGTCGGGCGCGGTGCGGGGGCCGAAGCGCTCGACGATCGTGCCGTCCTTGCCGACCAGGAACTTCTCGAAGTTCCACTTGATCTCGTCGCCGCCGGTCTCGCTCTTCAGCCACTGGTAGAGCGGGTGCGTGCCCTCACCGTTGACCTCGAGCTTCGAGAAGAGCGGGAACGTCACGCCGTAGCTGGTCTCGCAGAACGTCTTGATCTCGTCCTCGGTGCCGGGCTCCTGGCCCATGAACTGGTTGCACGGGAAGCCGAGGATCTCGAGGCCGCGGCCCTCGTACTTGCCGTAGAGCTCCTGCAGCTTCGAGTACTGCGGCGTCAGGCCGCACTGGCTCGCGACGTTGACGACGAGCAGCGCCTTGCCGCGGTAGTCGCCGAGGCTCTTGTCGCCGCCGTCGATGGTCTTCGCCTGGAAATCGTGGACTGTGGTCATGGTCCGCGACTCTTCGCGCTGGGAGCGTGGTACGTCAAGCGCCGTGACCGGCGAGCACGCGAGCGAGACGAGCGAAGAGGCGATCGGCGAGCTCAGCGATGACGCGATCGCGGGCTCGTGGCGCATCTGGCAGCGCGTGCGCGGGCATCGCTACTCGCTCGACGACGTGGCGACCGCGTGGGAGGCGGCGCAGGTCGGTGCGGCGATGCGGCCGGGCGGGGCGCGGCGCGTGCTCGACCTCGGGTGCGGGATCGGATCGGTGACGCTGATGCTGGCGTACGCGCTGCGCGAGGCGCGGATCGTCGGCATCGAGGCGCAGGCGATCTCGATCGAGCTCGCGCGCCGCAACGTGGAGCGGAACGCGCTCGGGGAGCGGATCGCGCTGCTGCACGGCGACCTGCGCGAGGTGTCGCTCGACGGCGAGGAGCGCTTCGAGCTCGTGACCGGGACGCCTCCGTACTTCGACCCCGCGAAGAGCTCGCCTTCCACCGACGCGCAGCGGACCCATGCTCGCATCGAGATGCGTGGAGGGATCGAGGAGTACCTGCGCGCGGGTGCGCGGGCGCTCGCGCCGGGCGGTCGCATGGTGGTGTGCGGCGATGCGCGGCGACCGGATCGCGTGCTCGCGGGCGGGGCGGCCGCGGGGCTGGTCCCGATCGCGCGACGAGACGTGGTGCCTCGCGAGGGGAAGAGCGCGCTCTTCGCGATCTGGACGCTCGCGCCGAAGACGAGCGACGAGACGAAGATCGAGATCGAGGAGCGCGAGGCGCTGATCGCGCGCGACGCGGTCGGCGCGCGCACCGAGCAGGCGCACGCGCTGCGTCGGTTCTTCGATCTGCCGGTGGACGAGTCCGAGGCGGCCAGCCCGCCGCAGCGAGAGCGGAGAGCACGATGAGCGAGCGTCGAAGCGGCCCGTCGGGGCGGAGCGCGTCGGGAGGGCCGCGCACCGGAGGGC
>JALYRN010000938.1 GCA_030855295.1 Myxococcota bacterium
GGTCTCGATCGAGACCGCGACGACCGCCGGCGGCGGCGCCGCTTCGACTCCCGGCGCGTCGTCATCGCTCTCGCTCGCGGCGCGCTCGTCGGCCGCGACGTCTGCCCCCGGAGCGACATCCGTCGCGAGCGCAGGCGCCGGCGGGCGCGCGCCCTCGTCCGGTCCGCGCGGCGGAATCACGAGCGCGAGCCCGACACCGACACCGATCCCGATCGCAACCGCGCTGATCCCGATCGTCCATGCGCGAGGCGCCCACGTTCGCGCGCGCGTCGGCGCGGCCTCGCTCGACGCCGCGACCTCGGTCGACTCCGCGTGCTCACCGGGCTCGAGCTCGTCGTCGTCGATCCGCGGAACGCTCGTCACCGCGCCACCGCTCGCGATCTCGCGCAGCAGCCCGCGCCTCTGCGCGATGCGCTCGTCGAACGTCGTCCGCATCAGCGCGGCAAGATCCTCCTGCGGCGCTCCCTCGGGCGCGAGCGCGCGGATCGCGCCCACGAGATCGAGACGGAGCGCGTCGGCGCTCGCGTAGCGCTCGTCGAGCTCACGGCTCAGCGCCTTCTGCGCGATGCGATCGAGCTCCGCGTCGATCCCGCCGTCGACCTCGCGCGCGGCGGGGATCGGCGCGAAGCAGATCGCCTTGACGATCTCGATCTGGCTCGGGCGCGCGAAGAGCCTCTCTCCCGTGAGGAGCTCCCAGAGCACGACCCCGAGCGCGAACACGTCGACGCGCCGATCGACGTGTTGGCCGTCGATCTGCTCCGGAGACATGTACGCGAACTTGCCCTTGAGCGTGCCGGTCGCGGTCCGCGTCTCGCGGTTGACGGCCTTCGCGATCCCGAAGTCGATCACGCGGACGCTGCCGTCGTACCCGACGAAGAGGTTGTGCGGCGTGACGTCGCGGTGGACGATCTGCTGCGGAGCGCCGCTCGCGTCCTCCAGCTCGTGCGCGGCGTGGAGCCCGGCGGCCGCCTCGGCGACGACGTACGCGGCCACGGCGGGCGGAAGCCGTGCGCCGGTCGGACGAAGGCGTCGCGCGAGCACGTCCAGGCTCTCGCCCTCGAGGTACTCCATCACGAGATAGAGCGAGTCGTCCTGGCCGACCTCCAGCACGTCGACGACGTTGGGATGCCGGAGCCCGGAGACGATCCGCGCCTCGTCGACGAACATGCGTCGGAAGTCGGCTCGGCGCGCGAGCGACGGCAGCACGCGCTTGATGACGACCGGTCGCGAGAGGCCGAAGGCGCCGTCGAGGGCGCCGATCAGGATCTCGGCCATGCCGCCGACGGCGAGCCGCCCGACCACGCGGTACCGGCCGATCCTCTCGGGAAGATCCAGCGACTGCGCTTCCGCGTTCGGAATATCCGATAACCTATCAGAGGTGCCCTCCGCGCCCCAAGCAGCGAACGCGACGAGCATGTCTTGCCGCCGCTCCTCCTCGCCGACCGCGCCCTCGGTTCCGACGCGGCTGGCGTCGCTGTCGCTCGCTCTCGCCCTCGGCGTCGCCTCGTCGCTCGTCACGCCGAGCGATGCGCACGCGCAGTCGGCCGAGGTGGTCGGACTCTTCGAGCAGGGGCTCGAGGCGTACCGCGATGGGCGCTTCGAGGAGGCGGCTGAGCTCTTCGGCCGGGCGCACGCGATCGAGCCGGTGCCCGACCTCTCCTACAACCTCGCGCGCGCGCTCGAGAACGCAGGCCGTCACGAGGAAGCCGCGGCCGCGTACCGCCGCTACCTCGACGAGCGGCGGGACGCGCCCGACCGCCGCGGCATCGAGGAGCGCATCCGTGGGCTGGAGGAGCGCGCGCGCGAAGCGCAGCGTCTCGCGCGCGAGCGGGAGCGGCTCGAGACCGAGCGCGTCCGGCTCGCGCGTGCGCGAGCCCTCGACACCGAGCGCGGTCCCGACGATCCCGGCGCGTGGCCCTGGCTCGTCGCGGGCAGCGGCGCGGCCGCGATGATCGCCGGCGGAATCACCGGCGCGCTGGCGCAGTCGACGCACGAGCGCGCGAGCTCACGCGACATCTCGCAAGAGGAGAGCGACGCGCTCGAGAGCGAGGCCTCCGCGCTCGCGACCGCCACGAACGCGCTTCTGATCGGCGGCGGCGCGCTGCTCGCGGCGGGCGCGACGTGGGGCATCGTCGCGCTCGCGCTACGGAACGGCGCCGGCGCCCAGCGCGACGCCGCGACGATCACGCTCCTGCCGCTCCCCGGCGGCCTCAGCGCAAGCGGTCGCTTCTGATCACGGGGACAGGATCGGCGTCGCAACCGCCCGAGATCATGAAAGAACTGCGGGCAGTCGTACAAACTGTCGAATTGCCGACCAATTCGCAACGATGACGTCTTTTCCTGCGTTTTCGACAGATCGTACGACTGCCCGCAGGAGCGACGTGATTCCGCGACGTTACGGTCGCGATCCTGTCCCCGGGGTGGTTCGCGTGGGGGTGGCGGGATGCAGTACCATCCGCGCGTGAGCACGCGTGACGCGTTCGCGCCGGCACTCGGCGCACGCTCGACGCCGTCGAACGAGCGGCCTCGGCTCGCGCTGCGCTTCGAGGCAGGGCGCGGGATCATCGCGCTCGCGCGGCCACTCGCATTCCACGCCGGCGCCGTCACGCTGCTCGAGGCCGATCTCGGTCGCCTCCCCTCGCCCGTCGATCTGCGGGCCGGCGCCAGCCGATTCCGTCATCGACGCGCGAGCACGCTCCGCGTCGAGGTGCGCGTCGATCTCGACGAGCTCGCGCGCTCGCTCTCCGAGGACGACGCGAGCGTGCGCGTGCTGGCGCTCGCCGCGGATGCGACCGCCATCCCGATCGCGCTGCGCGATCCGATCCGCACGATCGCCCTCGATCTCGTGCCCGCATGGCACGGCGACGATCTCGTGCTCGCGCTGCGCGAGGTGCGCGCGGCGATCGACGGACCGCGCGCCGCGATCGTCGACGCGCTCGCGATCCTGCAGGCGCTCGGCGCCCGCCACGATCGCGCGCTCGGCGTGCTGCGGATCGCCGATCCGCTCCGGCATGCGCTCAGCGAGGCGATGCTCCCGCACGGCTGGCGCGTGCCCGAGCTGCGCGCCCTCGCGCGCGCCGCGCCGCGCATCGAAGGCCGCATGCTGGTGATGCGCGCCGGAGGCTCGCGCACCGACAGCGACGCTCCGCACGCCGATGCCCCGCCGCCCCAGACCGGCGACACGCGCCGCGCGCTCGAGCACGCGCGCGCGCTCGCGCCGC
>JALYRN010000939.1 GCA_030855295.1 Myxococcota bacterium
CGCCGTCTCCGACGTCGGCGACACTGCGGAGGCCGAGTGCATGGCCGGCGCGCTCCGCGAAGTCTCGCTCCCGCCCGGCCCCGGCGAGTGGGCCGCCCGCACCGTCGACCTCCAGGTCCCCGTCCGCGTCGCGGCGGACTGACCCGACCGGAGCACGCGCCCCGGAGGGCGCGTACGGGAGCGCGCCGAGCTCGGCGCTACGGCGCCGGCGTCGCTCGCTGGATGCGATCCAGCTCGCTCCAGTAGCGATCCGCGAGCTGCGTCAGGCCGCGCACCGACGAGCGGAACGCGCGTCGATCGAAGTTCGAGTCGGTGTTCAGGATCATCGCGAGGCGCACCTCGCCGTCGGTCGGATCCCACTCGAACTTGCCGAGCAGCATCTGCCAGTTGAGCTCCATCAGCCGGCGCATCAGCGCGTTCGTGCCCGCGCCGTCCTGCGGCGCGACGAGGTAGCGCTCGACGTAGAGGTACACCGTGTCGGTGCGGTCGCTGTAGAGCGCGCGCAGGCGGTAGTCGCGCCCCGAGCTCGATCCGTGCTGCGTCAGCTCGCACATCGCGCGCTGCGCGTCGGTGGCCTGACACGCGAACTCGGCGATGCCCATGTGCTCGAGCTCGGTGCGCATCGCCGCGAGGTAGCGCGGCTGCCCCTCGGGAACCGTCTCGCTCGCCTGCGCCGGCGCGTCCTCCGTGCCCTCCTGCGCGATCGCCGGCAGAACGTCGAAGAGCCTCCCGATCGCGATGCCGAGGACGACGAGCGAGAGCCCTGCTCCCCAGCGACGAAGCACACGATTCCGCATCACCACACCTCGGGGGGCGTTGGTCGCACGAATGCCGCGCCAGGGCAACGTCAGGAGGTCAATCCAGGATGTCGAGGTTCCCGTGGGGAATGCCCTCGGGCATCCCGTCCGCGGCGCTCAGGCGCATGAAGACCTGACCTCGGCACGTCTCGGGGCTCACCACGCCGAACGCGCGGCTGTCCTCGCCGTGGTGGCCGCGGTTGTCGCCGAGGAGGAACACGCCGCCGATGTCCGACTGAGCGCGCATCGTGAACCGGCGATCGGTGCGGTCGAAGAAGCGGTGCTCCTGGTAGTCGCTGAACTGCTCGATGCCCCACATCACCGGATAGCCGCGCCCGGTCTCGGAGTCGACGAAGTGCCCTCGGCCCTGGATGTCGCGGTCGACCGCGGAGCCGCCGACCACGAGCTGACCTCGGCCGTCGACGCTCAGCGACTCGCCGGGCAGCGCCGCGATGCGGCCCATCACCCAGCGGTCCGGCTGCATCGCGTGGCGGCAGAGCACGATGTCGTTCCGATCGAGGTGCGCGCCGCGCCACACGAGCACGCGATCCCCGAGCAGCATCGTGGGCGCCATCCCGTTGTGCGCCACCGTGACCACGTCGACGAAGAACGCGCGTAGCACCGCGATCACGATGGCGGCGACGACGGCGAGCGCGAGCACGACCTTGAACAGACCCTTCCAGAAGCCGCGCATGCAGTGTCACGAGCGTAGTACAGCTCTACCCGGCACCGCGAGATGTTGCGCGTCAGGGCGGCGACTCCTCCTGACTCAACACGCCGCCGCGAGGATCGCGCAGGCGCGCTCGCACGCGAGCGGCAGCGCCTCGCTCGACGCCGGGATCGCAGCGCTGCGCCCGCGCTCGATCCGCAGCTCGCCGACGCGCACCGTCCCATCGAGAACGGTGATGGAACGGAGAGCATCCATCGGCGGCAATGATGACCCGCCCGTCCCCTGCAGACGCCAGACCTCGAGCGCGTCCGACGCCACCGGCGCGCCCTCGGGCCCACAGAGCGCCTCGAGGCGGGGCCGCGCGTCGAGGTCGGGCGCGCCCGCGCGGTGCCGCACCTCGCGCAGGAACGCATCGCCGCGCGCGCGCGACCAGTCGGTCACCGCGAGCGCGTGCTCGACGTGCAGCGCGCGCGGCGTGCCGCCCGCCGAGAGCCTGACGTCGGCGTCGTAGCGGCGGTTCCAGTCCCAGTAGCGGTAGGTCACGCCGCGCTTCCCGGGCACCACGCGCTGCGGCTCGACCAGCGTCACGCCGGCGCCGATCGCGTGCGGCGTGCCGGCGTCGACGACGACGAAGTCACCGGCCTGCACCGGCACGAACGCGAGCAGCGCCGAGACGTCCTCGCCTCGCTCGATCGCGCCCGCGATCGACGCGCGCGTCGCGCCCTCGGCGAGCCCGAGGAAGAGCCCGGCGCCCGGCTCCGCGTGCTCGACGTACCAGCTCTCGGGCTTGCCCGACTCGTCGTCCTCGAGGCCCTCGTAGTCGTCGCGCGGGTGGATCTGCACCGAGAGCGGCGACGCGGCGTCGAGCAGCTTCACCAGCAGCGCCGTGCCGCCGCGAGGTGCCTCGCGACCGAGCATCGCGGGCGACTCCCGCAACATCTCGTCGAGCGTGCGCGCGGCTCCGTCGATCCTCGACGGCAGCTCGGGTCCCGCCGAGAGCTCCCACGACTCGCCGACGATCGGATCGCCCTCGAGCTGACCCGCCTTGAGCACGCGCGCGATCCGACGACCGCCCCACGGCGTGCGCGAGGGCGACGTGAGGTTGTCGGGGGCGAGGAGCACGGGCGCGCGCACGTCGTTTTCTTGGTGGGCCGATGTGGGATGCGTAGTCTCGGGGCGGCCAGGAGGTGTTTCCCATGTCGCTCGCCGAACGTCGCGTCCACAAGGTCTTCGTGACCCGCAACACCGAGTACCACATCCGCAAGGACGTCTGCATCGCGGTGCGGGATCGCCGCAGCGGCGAGTGGCTGCGCGGTCACCTCGCGCTGCGCCAGCGCGTGCACGGCGGTCTCAAGTTCACGCGCGCCGGAGGCATCCTGCCGAACCTCGGCACGCCCGGCATCGGCGAGTCGATCTTCTTCCACGCCGACGGCCGCGATCTCGTCACGAGCCCGATCCTCAACGTCGATCGTCCCGAGAAGAAGATCGTGCTCGACTATCCGCTCTCCGGAGTGCCGCTCTCCGGAGCGCCCCGCTCGCGCTGATCGATCTCGAGGAGCGACGCGATCGCGGCGCCCTCGAGCACGCGATCGTCCTCCTCGACGCGAACCTTCTCGAGCAGGAGCCCGCCGCGCCGGGCGCGCACGACGACCCCCTCCGCCGCGAGGAACGCCTCGCCCGGGCGGAGGGCGCTCGGGAATGCGCCCCCCCAGACCTGCGCGCGCTGCACCGTCACCAGCGTCTGCTCGAGCAG
>JALYRN010000150.1 GCA_030855295.1 Myxococcota bacterium
GATCACGACCACGTCGATCGCCGGCAACCGCCGCCGCAGCGACGCGAGGAACTCGAACAACGCCGCCTGCGCCGCGCCCGACGGGCTCGCGGTGTCGAACACGTCGCCCGCGACGATCAGCGCGTCGACCTCTTCTTCGGCGAGCCGCTCGACCAGCCACGCGAGGAAGGCGGCGTGCTCGTGCTCGCGCGAGCGCCCGTGCAGCGCATGGCCGAGGTGCCAGTCGGCGGTGTGGCAGAGCTTCCAGGCGCGCGGCATCGCATCGCCAGACGCGCGAGCAGCTGCGCGTCTGACGGGCGCGACCTTATCACCCGGCCGACCCGACGAACTGCACGCGGTACACGCGGCCGTGCATCTCTTCGGTGAACAGCAGGCTGCCGTCGGGCGCCACCAGCACCCCGACCGGCCGGCCCCAGGTCCGTGCGGTCGCAGGATCCAAGAGGAATCCCTCGACGAAGGGCTGGTAGCCACCCTCGGGACGTCCCGCCGCGTCGAACGGCACGAACGCGATCTGGTACCCGGTCCCGCGATCTCGGTTCCACGAGCCGCGGAACGCGACGAACGCGCCGCCACGATAACGCGCCGGGAACGTCCGCCCGGCGTAGAACGCCAGCCCCAGCGCGGCGGAGTGCGCCTGGAAGAGCACCTCGGGGGTGACGGTGCGCGCGACCGCCGCCGGCAGCTCGGCGCCGGCGTGATGCGGATCGCGCAGGTGCGGCGCGAGATAGACCCACGGCCAGCCGTAGTGCTCGCCCTCCTGCAGGTGCGCGAGGTAGTCGGGCACGAGATCGTCGCCGAGGCCGTCGCGCTCGTTCACCGTCGCCCAGAGCGCGCGCGTGCGCGGATGGAACGCGAGCCCCACCGGGTTGCGCAGCCCGCGCGCGAACGTCGTGCGAGCGGAGCCGTCGAGCGCCATCACCTGCACCGACGCGCGCGGCAGCGCCTCGACGTCGTTGTTGCTCTCGGATCCGATCGACACGAAGAGCCGCTCACCATCCGGCGAGACGACGACGTTGCGGGTCCAGTGCTGGTTGTACCCGCCGCCGGGCAGCGAGGTGATGCGCTCTCCTTCGCCCTCGAGACGACGCTGCCCCGCGCGGTACGGGAATCGGCGCACCTCGTCCTGGTTGCCGAGGTAGAAGGAGCCGCCCGCGAACGCCATCCCGAAGGGGATGTTCAGCGGATCGTCGCGCTCGGCGTCGGCGAACACCTCGCGCACCTCCGCGACTCCGTCGCCGTCGCGATCGGCGAGCAGCGTGATGCGGTTCTCACGGCTCTGCGCGACGAGGATCTCGCCGCTCGGCGTCCGCGCGAGCCAGCGCGCCGACGCGATGTCGTCGGCGAAGACGTTGACCTGGAATCCCGGCGGAACGCGCAGCGTCGCGTCCTCGGGCGGATCGACGACCTGCGGCGGGTTGCGCGACTCCTCGGCGCCGGGGAGCGGAAGATCCTCGAGACCGATGACGATGCGCTCGGGCTCGAGCGGCGCGGTCGAGATCACACTCGACGCCGGCACCTGCGAGGCCTCGGGCTGCGTCGGGGTCGTGCTCGACGACGCGGGCGTCGGCGCGCGGCTCGCGCCCCGTGGTGACGGAGCAGGCGACGAGCAGCACGCGAGCAGCGCCACGGCGATCACGATCACGGACGATGACCGCTGCACGACTCTCTTCTGTCATCGACCCGCGACGTCATCCACCCAACGGCCAGCGCGTCGAGCCGCCTAGACACTACCGGTGACGCCGATCAGTCCGCCGATCAGGAACGTCACGGCGGTGCCGACCTTCACCCAGAGCGGCGCCTGTTGCATGTCGACGCCCCCGCCGGCGCCGACGACCAGCAGCCACGCGCCCGCGAACAGCGAGCCCCCCGCCATGAACAGAGAGCGCGAGTGGTAGAGCCCGACACCGTCGGCCGAGGCCCAGCTCAGGAACCCACCGATCGCGAGCAGCAGCCCTCCGAACGCCCGTGATCGCACGGCGCCCTCGCGCACGGCCGACTCGAGCTCCGCCTGGACCCGGGCGCTCTGCGCGCGATAGCGAGCCTGCGTGCGCTCGTGCTCCTCGCGATCGATCTCGTCGGGCTCGGGGGCGCGGCGGACGATCGTGCCGCGCGGCTTCTCGGCGCGCGGCAGCTCGGGACGGCGGTAGGGATCGCGGCTCACGGTGGAGGAAGCATGCGAGAGACGACGATCGGATCGCAACGCAACGTGATACGCGCGCCTGGCGCCTCGGTGTTCCCCGCGTTCGCACGCTCTCCCTTCAATGGAAGTCGCGCGACGGCGGCACCTCCTGCGCGTTCTCGAGGATCCGCTCGTCCCTGCCGAGATCTCGCAGCGTCTCCGCGATCAGGTGCACGACGCCGTGCGCCGCCTGGATCGTCCCCTCCACCTCGAGCAGCGACGCCGTCTTGCCGACGAGGTCGTTCCGCTCGAAGACGTCTCGCCAGATCACGACGTTCACGAACCCGGTCTCGTCCTCGAGGGTCATGAACGTCACGCCGGTCGCGGTGCCCGGCCGCTGCCGGCAGATGACGATCCCCGCGTAGCGCGCGCGCCGTCCGTCGCGCATCGACGCGAGGGTGCGCGCGTCCGGCATGCCTCGCTCGCCGAGCGTCGCGCGCAGGCGCTCCATCGGATGACCCCGCGTGCTGTGCATGCTCGCGCGGTGATCCCACGCGATCGTCTCGCTGCGCGCGAGCCCCGCGAACCGCGCGCCGCGCTTCGGATCGGGCGCCTCCTGCAGCGGCAGATCGCCCGCATGCTCGGTCGCGAGCGCGCGCACCTCCCAGATCGCCTTGCGGCGATCGATCCCGAACCCCGCGAGCGCGCCTGCTTCCGCGAGCGACTCGAGCGCGCGACGAGAGAGCCGCGCGCGGCGCGCGAAATCCGCCAGGTCGCGAAACGGCTCGCCTCCTGCCGGCGCGTCCGCCCATCCGGCGGCGCGCTCGAGCGCGCTCTTCTCGCGCATCCCGAAGCCGCGCACGTAGCGCAGCCCCATCCGGATCGCCCAGCGCGGCTCGCCTGGTGCGTGCTCGAGCGTGCAGTCCCACCGCGAGCGCCGCACGTCGATCGGCAGCACGCGCACGCCGTGGCGCTGCGCGTCCGAGGTGATCGTCGACGGATGATAGAAGCCCATCGGCCACGCGTTGAGCATCGAGCACGCGAACACCGCGGGGTGATGGCACTTCAGCCACGCCGTCACGTACGCGAGCAGCGCGAAGCTGGCGGCGTGCGACTCCGGGAAGCCGTACTCGCCGAAGCCCTTGATCTGGCTGAACACGCGCTCGGCGAAGTCCTGCGGGATGCCATCGGCGACCATGCGCGTGATCAGGCGATCGCGGTGCGCCTCGATGCGTCCCTTCGATCGCCACGCCGCCATGTCGCGACGCAGCTGATCGGCCTCGCCGCCCGAGTAGCCCGCGCACTCGATCGCGAGCTTCATCACCTGCTCCTGGAAGATCGGCACGCCGAGCGTCTTCGCGAGCACGCGCTCGAGCTTCGGATGCGGGAAGCTCACCGGCTCGAGCCCGGAGCGACGCCGCAGGTACGGGTGCACCATGTCGCCCTGGATCGGCCCGGGTCGCACGATCGCGACCTCGATCACGAGATCGTAGAAGGTGCGCGGCGAGAGGCGCGGCAGCATCGCCATCTGCGCGCGCGACTCGATCTGGAAGACGCCGACGGTGTCTCCGCGCGAGACCATGTGATAGGTCGTCGGGTCCTCGGCGGGGACGGTCGCGATCTCGAGCTCGATCTCGTCGTGCGAGCGGAGCAGGTCGAAGCAGCGGTGGATCACGGTGAGTGATCCGAGGCCGAGAAGATCGACCTTGAAGAGGCCGAGGTCCTCGATGTCCTGCTTGTCCCACTGGATGACGGTGCGGTTCTCCATCGTCGCCGGCTCGACCGGACAGATCGTGTCGACGGGCTCGTCGCCGAGCAGGAACCCGCCGGGATGGATGCCGAGGTGCCGCGGGAAGTCCTGGATCTGGCGCACCAGCGCGAGCAGGTGCCCGATCGACGGGTTCGCGGGATCGAGACCGGTCGCGCGCACCGCGTCGTCGTCGATCGTGGTCGAGTAGACGTCGAGCGACTTCGCCGCGCGATCGAGCGCGAGCTGCGGGAGATCGAGCACCTTGCCGACGTCGCGCAGCGCGCTGCGCGGGCGGTAGCGGATGACGTTCGCGACCATCGCGGCGTGGCGTCGTCCCCAGCGCTCGTAGACGTACTGGATGACCTCTTCGCGGCGCTCGTGCTCGATGTCGACGTCGATGTCGGGCGGCTCGGCGCGCTCGCGGGAGAGGAAGCGCTCGAAGAGCAGGTCCATGCGCACCGGATCGATCGCGGTGATGCCGAGGCAGAAGCACACGATCGAGTTCGCGGCGCTGCCGCGGCCCTGACAGAGGATCCCCTTCTCGCGGCAGAAGCGGACGACGTCCCACATCGTCAGGAAGTAGCCGCCGTAGTCGAGCTCCTCGATCAGCGCGAGCTCCTTGTCGAGCTGCGCGCCGACGTCGTCGGGGATGCCGGAGAGATAGCGACCGCGCGCGCCGTCGAGCGTCAGCGCGCGCAGCCAGCCCTGCTGCGTGGTGCCGGCGGGCAGGCGCTCGCCGGGATAGCGATAGCGGAGCGCGCCCATGTCGAACGCGCAGCGCGCGGCGATGTCGAGCGTGCGATCGACCGAGCGCGGATCGTCGGCGAAGAGCGCGCGCATCGCGGCGGGCGTCGGCAGCTCGTGCTCGGCGTTGGGGCGCAGGTGGGTGCCGGCGTTCGTGAGCGTCACGCCGTGGCGGATGCAGGTGAGGACGTCTTGGAGCGGCTGGCGTGCGCGGTCGTGGAAGAGCACCTCGACCGCGGCGACCGTCGGCGCGCCGAAGCGAGCGGCCGCTTCTCGGAGCGCGCGCTCGACGTGCTCGTCGTGCGCCTCGAGGTGGCGTGTGATCATCGCGTAGAGACGACCTTCGAGCGCGCCCGCGAGCAGCTCGAGCGAGCGCGCCTCGGGCGCGAGCGCGATCACGCCGTCGCCGATCGCGCGCAGCTCGTCCCAGGTCACGCGGGACCGGCCCTTGGCCTCGGCGCGTGCGTGTCCGAGCGTCAGCAGGCGCGTGATGTGGCCGTAGCCCTCGCGTGTCTCGGCGAGCAGCAAGACGCGCCGGGTGCCGGGCTGCGTCCCGGTCGTCGCGACGCGGTCGTCGGCATCGCGATCGAGCACCGTCACCTCGGCGCCGACGATCACGCGCTGCGGTCCGTGCGACCCCTCTGCGCTGGCGAGCTCCTTCCCGCGCACGTGCGCCTTCACCACGCCGTACATCCCGTCGCGATCGACGATCGCGAGGGCGGGCAGCCGCAGCTGATGCGCGCGATCGACCAGCTCCTCGGGATGGCTCGCCCCCTCGAGGAACGAGCAGTTCGTCTTCACCCAGAGCGGCACATAAGGAGCATCGCGATCCACGGCAGGACCCGATCCCTGCCTGAACACCCGCTCAGCGTCCAGGGGACAGGATCGTAGGTCCTAACTAGTGGAAATTATAGGTTGTTCTCGTGATACTCGTACAAACTATCAAATCGCCGAGCAATTCTCAGGTGCTCGAAAAACATCGGCAAATTGATAGTTTGTACGACTGCCCGCAGAAGCCCTGTGATTCCCACGGCTTGCGACGTCGATCCTGTCCCCGGTGGGGGGGTCAGCGTGTCCCCGGTGGGGGGGTCAGCGTGTCCCCGGTGGGGGGTCAGCGGAGGCCGTAGTCTTTGATTTTGTAGAGCAGGGCGCGGTGGCTGATCTCGAGCAGGCGGGCCGCTGCGGTGCGGTTGCCGCCAGTCTTCTCGAGCGCGCGCCGGATCAGCGTCTCTTCGATCCAGCGCGTGGTCTTCTTGATCGAGAGCTCCTCGCTCGAGAGCGCGACGAGCCGCGCGTCCTCCTTGCGTTTGACGCGGTCCGGCAGGTCCGCCTCGCCGATCACCGCGCCCTCCGCGAGCACCATCGCGCGCTCGATCACGTTCTCGAGCTCCCGCACGTTGCCCGGCCAGTGATACGCGAGCAGCAGCTTGCGCGCGCCCTCGTCGACCCCGCGGATGCCGATGCCCAGCCGCACGTTCCCACGCGCGACGAAGTGGTCGATCAGCGGCGCGACGTCGTCCTTCCGATCCCGCAGCGGCGGCACCGTCAGCGTCAGCACGTTCAGCCGATAGAAGAGGTCCTCCCGGAACGCCCCCTCGCGCACCTCGCTCTCGAGGTCCCGCACCGTCGCCGCGACCACGCGCACGTCGACCTTCTTGTCCTTGGTGTCGCCGACCCGACGGATCGTCCCCTCCTGCAGCGCGCGCAGCAGCTTCACCTGAAGCGCGAGCGGCAGCTCGCCGATCTCGTCGAGGAAGAGCGTCCCCCCATGCGCCACCTCGAAGAGCCCCGCCTTGTCGCTCGTCGCGTCCGTGAACGCCCCGCGCTTGTGCCCGAACAGCTCGCTCTCCAGCAGCTGCCCCGGGATCGCTCCGCAGTTCACCGCGACGAACGCCGCGTCCTTCCGCGGCCCGCGATCGTGCAGCGCGCGCGCGACCAGCTCCTTGCCCGTCCCGCTCTCGCCGTGGATCAGCACCGTCGTGCCGAACTCCGCCGCGCGATCGACCACCCGGAACACGCGCTGCATCGCGTCGCTCCGCCCGATCATCGACGCGAACCGCGACCCCTTCTCGACCTCCGCGCGCAGCGCGCGGTTCTCACGCCGCAGCTGCTCCCTCTCTTCCGCCTTGCGCAGCGCGAGCAGCACCTCGTCCTGCTTGAACGGCTTGCTCACGTAGTCGTACGCGCCCGCCTTCATCGCCTCGAGCGCGAGATCGACCGACCCGTACGCGCTCATCACGATCACCACCGCCTCGGCCCCGCGCTTCTTCAGCTCGGCCGTCAGCGCGATCCCGCTCATCCCCCCCATCCGCACGTCGGCGATCACGAAGTCCGGCGCGAAGCGCGGCAGCGCCTCGAGCGCGAGCTCGGCCGACGCGCACGTCTCCACCTCGTAGCCGTGCTTGCGCAGGAGCGTCCGCAGCACGAGCCGCAGGTTCTCCTCGTCGTCCACGACCAGGACACGAGCCATCGCCGCGCAGCATATCTCGATTGGAAACCGCGAGGGCCCGCCTCGACTACCCGAGCAGGACGGCGAGCCCGCGCACCGCGCGAGGAGCCCGGCCGCAGTGGAGGTGAGCATGCGTTCTCGGCATCGGCTCGTGGTGGTGGTCTCCGTCCTGTCCGCGCTCGCCCTCACGACGGGCTGCATGGAGCGCTACGTCGGCCGCGCGCGACCGCGCCTCGGCTTCGCCCAAGAGGTGCGCGCCAACATCGGCGGCTTCCGCGACGTCGATCTCCTGCTGGTCGTCGACGACTCCGGCTCGATGAGCGAGGAGCAGGTGAACCTCGCCGAAGAGATCCCGCTCCTGATCCGCGATCTGACGACGCCCCCCGATCTCGACGCCGACGGCGAGCCCGACTGGGGCGCCGCCGAGCGCCTGCGCATCGCGATCGTCAACAGCGACGTCGGCACCGCCGGCGCGATCCCGCCCGACGGGCTCGGCGATTCGTGCAGCGGCTTCGGCGACGCGGGGCAGCTCCACACCAGCGAGCTCTGCGCCGGCGCCCAGCCCGGCCTCCAGGTCTACGAGCCGGGCGACGATGCCGAGGCGTTCGCGACGCGCATCGGCTGCATCGTCGAGTCCCTCGGCACGAGCGGCTGCGGCATCGAGCAGCAGCTCGAGGCGGGCGCGCGCGGCGTCGAGGCGGGCCTGCCGCTCGGCTTCCCCGCCGACGACGCGATCCTCGCAGTGCTCGTGCTCACCGACGAAGAAGACTGCTCTCTCGCCGACCCCGACGCCTTCTACTCCGAGTTCACGCGCGCGACCGGCAACGTGCTCTGCCAGCGCGCGGCGCAGGGCATCGGCGGCGCACGCCCCGAGTGGCTGACGTCGATCGACACGCTCGCCATGCGGCTCTCGGCCGGCCGCGACGAGCAGAGCTTCGTGTTCGCCGCGATCACCGGCATCCCGGTCGACCTCTCGGGCGGCACCGCGATCGACATCCTCGCCGACGCCGAGATGCAGTACGAGGAGCGCGCCGGCCTGCACGGCCTCGAGCCCGTCCCGGCGTGCGCCGGCTTCCGCGCCGACGGCACCTCGCTCGGCGCCGCCGCGCCCGCGCGCCGCATCGTCGAGCTCTCGCAGCGCTTCACCGGCTCGGTGCTCCACAGCATCTGCACCGACGACTTCCGCCCCGCGATCCGCGATCTGACGACGTCGATCGCGCGCAACCTGCCGAGCGTCTGCCTGACGCGCGCCGTCCCGATGGTCGGTGATCGCGTCGACTGCACCGTCGAGATCGGGCTGCCCGCCGGGACCGCCTGCGACGCCGCGATCGGCTACCGATCCTACGAGACGCGCGAAGACGGACGCGAGGTGTGCCGCGTCGATCAGGTGCCCGGCGGCATCGGCGGCGAGGGCTTCTTCTACGACACGACCGACGAGACCTGCGCGAAGCTCACGTTCACCGCGAGCGCGCAGCCGCCGCTCGGGGCCGAGGTGACGGTCAACTGCTTCTTCGAGGTGCCGCCCGACGGAACCACCTCGCCCGTCGGACCGTGATCGCCCCGCCCGCGCCGCTCGCTCGACAACCGAGTTGGCGCGGGCGCTCCCTCCGCCGCCGAGATTCGCTTCGGTCGCCGCGATCCTCGGCATGGCTCGCACGTTGCTGACGGAGCGCCTGCTCCGATGCTCTGCCTTCCTCTGCGGACCGCGCTCGTGATCGCGTCGCTCGCCGTGCTCGGGCTCGGCTGCTCCGAGCGGGGGCTGCGGCCCGCCGCACCGTGCACGCGCTCGCCGACCAGCATCGACACGTGGAGCCGCGGCGCCGACCAGGTCGATCTCCTCTTCATGATCGACAACTCGGGCTCGATGACGGAAGAGCAGGCCTCGCTGACCGCCGAGCTCCCGGATCTCGTCCGGGTGCTGGCGTCGGGCGATCGTCGCCTCGACGGCGTGCAGGACTTCCAGCCGGTGCGCTCGCTGCACATCGGCGTGATCACCAGCGACATGGGCGTCGGCGGCCACGACGTGCCGACCTGCGACGGCGGCACCTTCGGCGCGATGTTCGGCGACGACGGCGTCCTGCTCACCCGCGGTCGCACCGCGATCCCGGGCTGCATCGCGACGTACCCGAGCATCTTCCAGTTCGAGCGCGATCGCGACGACCCGCTCACGTTCGCGACCGACGTCGCATGCGTCGCCAACGCCGGCGTCGGCGGCTGCGGCTTCGAGCAGCAGCTCGAGGCCGTGCTCAAGGCGATCTCGCCCTCGACGCCGCAGGCCTGGACCGTCCCGGGCTACGTGCCGCCGGTCTTCTTCGGCAGCTCGTCGGGCCACGCCGACCGCTCGAACATGGGCTTCGTCCGCGAGAACTCCGCGCTCGCGATCATTCTGGTCACGGACGAAGAGGACTGCTCGGCGTCGAACCCGGACATCTTCAACCCCGGCAGCGCGACGTTCAGCGGCACCGACCTCAACCTGCGCTGCTTCACGTACCCCGAGGCGACGCACCCGGTCGAGCGCTACATCCGCGGCGTCGACGGCCACGGCGGTCTGCTCGGCCTCCGTCAGAACCCGAACCTCCTGATCTTCGCCGGCATCGTCGGCGTGCCGGTCGAGACGGTCCCGGATCCGTCGGCGATCGACTACGACGCGATCCTCGCGCACCCCGACATGATGGAGCGCATCGACCCGGCGATGATGACGCGCCTGACGCCCTCTTGTAACGTGCCGGGCCGCGGCATCGCGTTCCCGCCGCGCCGCATCGTGCGCGTCGCGCAGGGCATCGAGCAGGCGGGCGGCAGCGCGACCATCCAGTCGATCTGCCAGGCCGGCTTCGAAGGCGCGCTCGACGCGATCATCGCGAAGATCGCCGACGCCCTCGGCAGCGTCTGCCTGACGCGCGAGCTGAGCGCCGACGCCGACGGGCTCGTGCAGTGCCAGCTCTTCGAGATCCTTCCCGCGACCGGCGAGACCACCACGTGCGCCGGCCTGCCGGGCCGTCATCCCGCCCGCACGCGGACGATCGAGGTCGACGGCATGACGCGCGAGATCTGCGAGCTCGTGCAGGTCGGCCTCGTCGGCCGCGACGACGGCTCGGACGGCTGGTTCTACGAGACCTACGACAACGCATCGCCCACCAGCACCATCACGGACGAGTGCGAGCCGTTCACGCCGCAGCGCATCGCCTTCACCGGCGCGACCATCCCCGTCGCCGGCGCCGCCCTCCGCGTCGAGTGCCTGCAGACCGTCTCCGCCCCTCGCCCCGACGCGCTCCGCATCGGCGCGCCCTGCGATCCGGATCCGGACTCGACCGACGACTGCCGCTGGGCCTCGACGCCCGCGCATCCGCTGCGCTGCGACGCAGCCGACCGCAGCTGCGCGGTCCCGTGCGAGTCCGACGCGGACTGCGCGTCGGCCGCCCTGCTCGGCGACGTGTGCGACACCCGCTCGTGGCT
>JALYRN010000940.1 GCA_030855295.1 Myxococcota bacterium
CGCCCGAGCCGGCGGGCCCGCAGCCGTTCGGCGCGAGCCTCTTCACGGGGAGCTACGCCGCGCAGCGCGAGAGCGGCCTGAACCCCGACTACCGCGTGCTCCCGGGCGACCGCGTGATGGTCAACGCGTGGGGGTCGGTGACGATCAACGACGTCTTCACCGTCGACACCCAGGGCAACCTCTTCTTGCCGGGCGTCGGACCGATCCCGGTCGCGGGCGTGCGCAACGATCAGCTCACGGCGACGGTGCGCGACGCGATGCGCCGCCTCTACCGCGGTGCGTTCGAGGTGTACACGAACCTGCTGACCGCGAGCCCGGTCGCGGTGTTCGTCACCGGCGCGGTGCGGCGTCCCGGTCGCTACGCCGGCATCCCGTCGGACTCGGTGCTCGTGTACCTCGATCAGGCGGGCGGGATCGATTCGGACACCGGCAGCTATCGCAGCGTGACGGTGCTCCGCAACGGATCGCCGATCGCCGAGCTCGACCTCTACGACTTCCTGCTGCGCGGTCAGCTGACGACGCCGCAATTCGAAGACGGAGACGTGGTCCTGGTCGGCCGGCGCGGCGCGGTCGTCGAGGTCCACCCGAGCGGCCGGCCGCCGGTGCTCGTCGAGCTCTCGGACGCCGAGGCGACCGGCGAGCAGGTGCTCGAGGTCGTGGTCCCCGGGCCCCGCGTCGACTCCGTGACGGTGCGCGGCGCGCGCGACGGCCTGCCGACCGCGCGCTCGTTCGGCGTCGAGAGCTTCGAGAGCGTGCGGCTGCGCGACGGCGACATCGTCTCGTTCCGGCAGGATCTGCATCCCGACTTCATCGTCGTGCGGCTCGAGGGCGAGTTCCTCGGCCACGCCGAGCTCGCGGTCGCGCGCGGTACGCGGCTGCTCGATCTGCTCAACTACGTGGCCGTCGATCCCGCGCTCGCGAACGTCGAGGCGATCTCGCTGCGCCGGCGCAGCGTGCAGGCGCAGCAGCGGCAGTCGCTGCAGGAGAGCCTCGATCGCCTGGAGCGCGCGGTGCTGCTCGCGCAGAGCGACACCCGCAGCGAGGCGGAGATCCGCGGGCAGGAGGCGCAGATGGTGCGCACGTTCGTCCAGGAGGCGCGCCACGTCGAGCCGCTCGGCATCGTCGTCACGTCGACGGGCGGCCGCCAGGTGAACGTGATCCTCGAGGACGGCGACGTGATCGTCGTGCCGGCGCGCACCAACGTCGTGCGCGTGGTCGGCGAAGTGATGATGTCGCAGGCGGTCATGTACCGGCCCGACCTGCGCGTCGACGACTACGCGCGCATGGCGGGTGGGTACACGGAACGCGCGAACACCGGCCACATCATCGTGCGGCGCGCGAACGCCGAGATCGAGGTGGGCGGCGGTGATCTCGTGATCCATCCGGGCGACGAGCTGATCATCCCGCCCGAGGTCGACGACAAGTGGCTGCAGAACGGGATCGATCTCGCGCAGGTCGTCTATCAGCTCGCGGTCGCGGCCGCGGTGGTGATCCGGCCGGCGCTGTAGCGCTCGCGCACGATCACGAGGGGAGCGTCCTATGAAGTTGGCAGGACACGAGATCGGAGCGCGCGAGCCGCTCTTCCTCATCGCGGGCCCGTGCGTGATCGAGAGCCGTGAGCTCTGCCTCGAGATCGCCGAGGCGATGAAGGCGATCACCGCGAAGCTCGGGATCCCGTACGTCTTCAAGGCGAGCTTCGACAAGGCGAACCGCACGTCGGGCGGCGCGTACCGTGGCCCCGGCCTCGAGGACGGGCTGAAGGTGCTCGAGGAGGTGCGCGCGCGCGTCGGCGTGCCGGTGCTGACCGACGTGCACGAGGACACGCCGCTCGAGGAGGTCGCGGCCGTCGTCGACGTGCTGCAGACGCCGGCGTTCCTGGTGCGACAGACCAGCTTCATCCAGCGCGTCGCGCGCACCGGCAAGCCGGTGAACGTGAAGAAGGGCCAGTTCCTCGCGCCCTGGGACATGAAGAACGTGGTCGAGAAGTTCCGCGCCGAGGGCAACGACCAGGTGATGGTCTGCGAGCGTGGCGTCTCGTTCGGCTACAACACGCTGGTCTCGGACATGCGCAGCCTCGCGATCATGCGCGAGACGAAGTGTCCGGTGGTGTTCGACGCGACGCACTCGGTGCAGCAGCCGGGCGGACAGGGCACGAGCTCGGGCGGTCAGTCGCAGCTGGTGCCGGTGCTCGCGCGCGCCGCGGTGGCGTCGGGCATCGCGGGCATCTTTCTGGAGACGCATCCCGATCCGACCGTCGCGCTCAGCGACGGACCGAACATGTGGCCGCTCGGCCGGATGGAAGAGCTGCTCGGCGCGCTGGTCGAGATCGATCGGATCGTGAAGTCGCGTCCGTACGCCGAGGGCATGTGAGCGGTGAGCGCGAAGGCGACGCGCTGCGGGCGCGGTTCGCGGCGGTGCGCGCGCTGGTGCTCGACGTCGACGGTGTGCTCACCGATGGCGCGCTGACGTACGGGCCCGACGGCGAGGTCGTGAAGGTCTTCCACGTCCGCGACGGGCTGGGGATCCGGCTCGCGCAGCGCGAGGGCATCGTGGTCGCGATGATCACGGCGAAGCGCTCGCCGATGTTGTCGCGACGCCTGGCGGAGCTCGAGGTCATGCACGTGCTCGACGGACGCGAGGACAAGGGCGCGGCGCTCGCAGAGCTCGCGGCCTCTCTCGATCTCGCGCAGCACGAGCTCGCGTTCGTCGGAGACGACGTGCTCGATCTCGCGGCGATGCGCGCCGCAGGGCTCGCGATCGCGGTCGCCGATGCGCACCCCTTCGTGCTCGAAGAGGCCGCGTGGGTGACGCACGAGCGCGGCGGCCGCGGCGCCGTGCGCGAGGTGTGCGACGCGCTGCTCGATGCCCGCGGCCGGCTGCGCGCCGCCTGCGAGGATCTCGCCCGAGGGATCGGGCGTTGAGGCGGGCGGAGCAGTTCCACGTCGTCGTCCCCGCGCGCTACGGCTCGAGCCGGCTGCCCGCGAAGGCGCTCGCCGACATCGCGGGCAAGCCGCTGGTCGTGCACGTGTGGGAGAAGGCGGTCGCGTCGGGCGCGGTCGAAGCGCTGGTCGCGACCGACGACGCGCGCATCGCCGAGGCGATCGAGCGCGCGGGCGGCATCGCGATGATGACCTCGCCCGAGCACGCGACGGGCACCGACCGACTCGCGGAGGTCGCGCGGCGTCGCGGCTGGGCCGACGACGCGATCGTCGTC
>JALYRN010000941.1 GCA_030855295.1 Myxococcota bacterium
GCCGGCAACCGCCCGACGATCAGCCGACGGACGCGAAACGGCCCCGCCCATCGCTCACCGCGACCGGACGGGGCCCCCCGCCAGAAATGGAGTCGAGGGGAATCGAACCCCTGACCTCCTCGATGCCATCGAGGCGCTCTCCCAACTGAGCTACGACCCCAGGAAGGTGCGCGCTGTAGCAGTCGCGCGCGAGACGGTCAATCGAAGTCGGGACGGCTTGCGCCGCCGCGGGGGGCAAAACATAGAGCCCGAGCATGAAGACTCACAACGTCGTGATCATCGGGTCGGGGCCGGCGGGGCTGACGGCGGCCATCTACGCGGCGCGCGCGAACCTCCACCCGCTGCTGATCGAAGGCGCGATCGTCGGGGGCATCCCCGGCGGACAGCTGATGATCACCACGACGGTCGAGAACTACCCGGGCTTCCCCGAGGGGATCACCGGGCCCGACTTGATGGCGAAGTGGCGCGCCCAGGCCGCGCGCTTCGGCACCGAGATCATCACCGCCGACGTCGATCGCGTCGACTTCGAGCAGCGCCCGTTCCGCATGTGGTGCGGCGACGACGAGTACCGCGCGCAGTCGGTGATCGTCGCGACCGGCGCCAAGGCGAAGTGGCTCGGCCTCGAGAGCGAGCACAAGCTCGAGAACCGCGGCGTCAGCGCGTGCGCGACCTGCGACGGCTACTTCTTCCGCAACCAGGACGTCTCGGTCGTCGGCGGCGGGGACACCGCGATGGAAGAGGCGCTCTACCTCGCCGGCCTCTGCAAGAGCGTGACGCTGATCCACCGCCGTCAGGACTTCCGCGCCTCGAAGATCATGATCGAGCGCGCGCAGAAGCACCCCAAGATCAAGTTCCTCCTCGACACCGTCGTCACCGAGGTGCTCGACGTCGAGAAGAACACCGTCACCGGGCTGCGCGTGAAGAACCTGATCAACGGCGAGGAGCGGGTCCACGACACCCAGGGCCTCTTCGTCGCGATCGGCCACCAGCCGAACACTCAGTTCTTCAAGGGCATCCTCGAGATGGACGAGAACGGCTACCTGAACACGAAGCCCGGCACGACCCGCACGAACGTCGAGGGCGTCTTCGCGTCGGGCGACGTGCAGGACCACGTCTACCGCCAGGCCGTCACCGCCGCGGGCACCGGCTGCATGGCCGCGATCGAGGCCGAGCGCTGGCTCGCCGCCAACGATCTCGTCATTCACTGAAGTTTCCAGCGCGGGGCGCCATCGACTAGGATTCCCGCGAGATGGCCGAGGACGTCGCGCTCGCGCTCGGGAAGATCCAGCTCTTCGCCGGGATCCACCCGAGGGGTCTGGAGCGCATCGCATCGATCTGCGCCGAGGAGACCTATCGCCTCGGCGACGTGGTCTTCCGTGAGGGCGAGGTGGGCGACAAGCTCTACTTCATCCTCGAGGGGAAGATCCGCATCTCGCGCGAGGTCGCGGGGATGGGCGAGGAGGCGCTCGCGGTGCTCGCTCCCGGCGCGGCGTTCGGCGAGATGTCGCTGGTCGACGACTTCCCGCGCAGCGCCGACGCGCGCGTGCACGAGCGCTGCCGGCTGCTGGTGCTGACGAAGGAAGCGCTCGAGGACCTGCTCTTCCTCGACAAGGATCTCGCCTACGAGATCCTCTGGAACTTCGTGCGCATCCTGAGCTCGCGCCTCCGCGAGACGAACGACAAGATGACGTTCCTGTCGGTCACCGGGAAGTTTTGAGCGAGCCCTCGCTCGCCGAGCAGGGCGCGCGCTGCGCGGTGCATCCGGCGCAGGAGGCGCGCTTCACCTGCGCGCGCTGCGGCACCTTCGGCTGCGTCGACTGTCTCTTCGGAGGTGCGCCGCCGCCCGGCGTCGCGCGCCACCAGGTGTGCCGCGCCTGCGCGAAGGACGGACTCGACGAGCCCGTTCCGTGGGAGCGCCGCAAGGAGCTCGGCCTCTGGCGCGCCTTCGTCGACACGACGCGCCTCGCGAGCCGCTCGCCGACGAGGTTCTTCCGCACGCCGGCGATCGAGCGCGGCGCGACCGGCGCGATCCTCTACGCGATGGCGGCGTACGCGGCGGGACAGATCGTCCTGCTGATCTCGATGGGCCTGCTGATGATGCTCGGCGGCGGCATCGCCGCGATCGCGGTCGAGGAGCCGGTGCTCGCCGGGCTCGTCGGCGCCTACGGCTGTGCGATCATCGGCCTCAGCCCGTTCATCGTGGGGCAGGGCGCGGTGCAGGCGGTGATCGGGTTGGTCATCGCGACGGGCGGAGCCCACGGAACGCTGGCGCTGCTGAAGCGCCGCGGCGGCAAGCTCGAGGACACCCTGCGCGCGATCGGCTACTCGTTCGCGCCGATGGTGTGGATCTGGATCCCGGTGTGCGGCTTCTACATCGCGTACATCTGGGCGCTGGTCGTCGAATTCAAGGCGGTGCGAGAGACGCACCGGATCGGATCGGACACCGCCGCGCTCGCGGTGTTCGGCTATCGCGCGCTGCTCGTGCTGATGATCATCGGCTTGTACGCCGCGGTGCTCGCGCTCGCGGTGCTCCTTCCGCAGCTCGATCGGTGAGCGAGCCCCGATGACGATCGAGAGCGCAGCGCGCGAGCCGGACTACGACGTCGTCGTGATCGGCGGCGGCGTCAACGGCACCGGCGTCGCGCGCGACTGCGCGCTGCGCGGGATGAAGGTCGCGCTCTTCGAGAAGCACGACTGGGGCTTCGGCGCGTCGGGCAACTCGAGCGGGATGATCCACGGCGGCGCGCGCTACCTGACCGACACGCCCGAGGTCACGAAGCTCTCCTGCCAGGACAGCGGCTACATCCAGCAGATCGCGCCGCACCTCGTGTTCCGCATCCCGTTTCTCTTCCCGATCCCGGCGCGCGGCCTGGCCTCGCGCGTGGCGCTCGCCGCCGTCGACGCGTTCTTCGCGTTCTACGATCGCTACCAGCCGCTCAAGCGCGGCGAGCCCCACAACCTGCTCACGCCCGACGAGGCGCGCGCGCTCGAGCCGGGCCTCGAGGGCGAGCTCCGCGGCGCGATCACGTTCGACGAGTGGGGCATCGACGGCGCGCGGCTGTGCCTCTCGAACGTGCTCGACGCGCAGGCGCACGGCGCGACCTGCGCCGCGCACCACGAGGTGCTCTCGTTCCTCCGCGATCCCGCGGAGCTTGGCGGCACCGTCCGCGGCGTGGTCGCGCGCGATCGCGAGACCGGCGCGTGCGTGCG
>JALYRN010000151.1 GCA_030855295.1 Myxococcota bacterium
GGTCGTTGTCGGTCGGCGCGGTGGCGCCGCCGTCGAACGGCTCCGTCGCCGCGTCGATCACGCCGGCGGTCGCGTCGCGCGGGCGCGGGCCCGCGGGCTCGCGATCGCCGCAGGCGGTCACCGCAGAGAAGACGACGAGGAGGAGGAGGAGCGCGCCCGAGCGCGCGAGGACCGCCGGATAGCGCATGAAGGACCGCGATCCTGACCGTTCCGCGCTGCGAGCTCAAGTGCGCAGCGCCGGCCTCCGGGCGCATCTCGCGTCCGCGCAGGTCCCGTAACGGCGCGACTGTCAGAGTCTCCTCGTGGCCTACCGGAGGTGGACGATGCGCAGTACGCGCCGAGCGCTCTCGATGTGGGTGGCCGTGCTCCTGGCGAGCGCCTCGACCGCATGCACCGGCCACATCATCGACGGCCCCGCGCGCGGCGGGCGTGAGGGCGTGCCAGGCGTCGTCGAGCCGATCGCCTGCAACGAAGGGCGCGTCCTCCCTGGTTGGGTGGGCACGCGTCGGCTCAACCGGACCGAGCTGAACCACACGCTGCGTGACTTGCTCGGCGAGACCGGCCATCCCGCCGACGCGCTTCCGACCGACGTCGCGCTCGACGGCTTCGACACCGTCGCGGAGGGGCTCTCGACGAGCCCGGAGCACGCGCGGATCTGGTGGGACGTCACCGAGGCGCTCGTGCGCGATGCGCTCGGCCGCAGCAGCGGCGGCGCCGAGGCGATGCGGCGCGAGGCCGAGACGAGCGCCGACGTGTACTGCACCGATCGCTCGGCCGCGGGGTTCGCGAACCTCTGCTCGGAGACCACGCTCGGGTTCGACTTCGTGGTGCCGGTCGGCGGCGCGTGGCGCGTCGTCGTGCGCGCGTACGGCGAGCAGGCCGGCGACGAGGCGGTGCAGATGGCGCTGCGTGTCGACGGCACCGACGTGCGCGTCTTCGAGGTGACCGCGACCGCGGCGGCGCCTGTCGAGCACACGATCGAGGTCGCGCTCGGCGCGGGCTCGCACCGCGTCGAGGTCGCGTTCCTGAACGATCTCTGGGACGACACCGTCACGCCGATCGTCAACCGCGATCTCCAGGTCGACTGGTTCGAGCTGTCGCCCGCGACGAGCGGCGCACCGAGCATCGGGCGCGACGACCTCGTGACGTGCGAGCCCGCCGCCGGTGACTCGGGCGAGGCGTGCGCGCGCGAGGTGCTCTCCGCGTTCGGCGAGCGCGCGTGGCGGCGCCCGCTCGACGGCGACGAGCTCGGCTCGCTCGTCGAGCTCGTGATGGGTGAGGTCGCGGCGGGCACCGGGTTCGATGCGGCGATCGCGCATGGTCTGCGCGCCGTGCTGCTGTCGCCGAGCTTCCTGTTCCGCGTCGAGGCCGACGGGAGCACCGCGCCGGGCACGGTCGTGCAGGTGAGCGCGTGGGAGATGGCCTCGCGCCTCTCGTACGCGCTCTGGAGCACGATGCCCGACGAGGAGCTCTTCGCCCTCGCGGAGAGCGGCGACCTGCTCGCGCCGGACGTCCTCGAGGCGCAGGTCGTGCGCATGCTCGACGACGATCGGGCGCGGGCGCTCGGCGAGCGCTTCGCGGGGCAGTGGCTCGGCACCGCGGGCCTCGCCTCGCTCGAGCGCGACGCACCCGGCTATGCCGAGCTCGCGACCTCGATGGAGGCGGAGACCCTCACGTTCTTCGACTCGTTCCTGCGCGAGGACAAGAGCGTGCGCGAGCTGCTCTCGGCCGACTACGCCTTCGTCGACGAGCGCCTCGCGGCGCACTACGACCTGCCCGGCGTCGTGGGCCCGGAGCTCCGTCGCGTGCCCACGGGCGGCGCGCGTCCCGGCGGCGTGCTCGGCCTCGGCTCCGTGCTGACGGCCACCTCGCACGCGAGCTCCACCTCGGTCGTCCTGCGCGGTGAGTTCGTGCTCGCGAGCCTGCTCTGCCAGCCGCCGCCTCCGCCTCCCGCCGACGCAGAGTCGCTGAACGCGATGCTGGTCGACGGCACCGCGAGCTCGCGCGTGCAGAGCGAGCAGCGCCGTGCGTCCGCGGTCTGCGCGTCCTGTCACGCCGCGATGGATCCGATCGGCCTCGCGTTCGAGGGCTTCGACTCGGTCGGCGCGCCGCGCGGCACCGACGACAACGGCTATCCCCTCGAGCTCGCCGGCAGCATCGCGGGCATCGGCGAGTTCGAGACGCCCGACGAGCTGGCCGCGACGCTGAGCGACGATCCGCGCTTCCGGCAGTGCTTCGCCGAGAAGCTCTTCACGTTCATGGTCGGGCGCGCGCCGGGGCGCGACGACGACTGCGCCGTCGATCACGTGATCGCGAGCGCCGAGCCGAACGGCGAGCGGCTCGTCGACTACGTGTCCGGTGTCGTGCTCAGCGACGCATTCCGCATGCGCCAGGTCGAGGGAGGTGAGCGATGAGACTGTCGCGACGTACGTTCCTGGGCGGCGCGGGCGCCGTCGTCGCGCTGCCGATGCTCGACGCGATGATGCCGTCGATCGCGCGCGCCGACGCGCCGACGCGGCTGATCACCATCGTGTTCCCGCACGGCATCCGTCCCTCGACCTGGCATCCGACCGGCGCCGGCTCGAGCTGGTCGCTCTCGGAGGATCTCGCGGCGCTCGAGCGTCACAAGAGCAAGCTGATCTCGATCGGCGGCCTGCGGCGCAGCGAGCCGAAGGGACCCGGCGATCATCCGCTCGGCTACGGCAGCCTGCTCACACAGGCGAACCTCGAGCCCGGCAGCCGCCGCAACACGATCTCGTTCGATCAGCTCGCGGCGCAGCACCTCGGCGGCGCGACGCCGCGCGTGCCCTTCCTGCCGATCGCGATGGAGCGGCACGGCCACCTCGGCGGCAACGACGGCGGCTTCGACACCTTCCTCGGCAGCTACCTCTCGTGGACCGAAGCCGGCCCGGTGCCGCCGCTGATGAGCCCGGCCGACGTGTTCGACCGGCTGTTCGCCGGCATCGATCCCGACGCGACGCACGCTCAGTCCGAGGAGCGGCGCCGCCGCAGCCGCAGCCTGCTCGACTGGGTGCGCAGCGATCTCTCGCGCGTCTCGGGCCGCGTCGGCGTCGCGGATCGCGCGCGCCTCGACGAGTACGCGACTGGTCTGCGCGATCTCGAGCGGAGCATCTTCGCCGAGGGCGAGACGGCGGTCTGCGAGGTCGGCGGCGCGCCGGAGGACTCCGCGCTCTATCCGACTCGCCTGGACCAGATCTTCGCGCTGACCGCGCTCGCCGCGCGCTGCGACATCACGCGCAACATCACGATCAACCTCGGCGACGTGTACAGCTCGCTGCGCCCGCGCCACTTCGGCGTTCCGATGCTCGCGGGCGTGCGCGACGACGGCCTCCACACGATCTCGCACGAGTCACAGGAAGAGCACAGCGTCGTGAACCAGTGGTGGGCGCTGAAGCTCGCCGAGCTGCTGGATGCGCTCGACGCGATCCCCGAGGACGGCGGCACCGCGCTCGACAACTCGATCGTGCTCTTCATGAGCGAGATGGAGTTCGCGCAGGCGCACCACGACTTCAACATGCCGACCCTCTGGGCCGGCTCGGCGGGCGGCCGCGTCGTCACCGACCGACGCATCGTCGCGCCCGACGACACCCCGACCGCGAACCTCTACACGTCCGTGCTGCAGCTGCTCGGCGCCCCGGTCGACCGCTTCGGCGCGTTCGGCGACGGACCGCTGTCCGGGCTGGTGTGAGCACGACGGCGAGCCGCGCGAACGTGCGCGGTCGGGAGGACCGAGGGACGTCGATCGGCTAGGGTTCGAGGACGATGGGCGCCGCCGAAACGCCGCTCGTCCTGGCGCTCGGGCCCACGAACACCGGCAAGACGCATCGCGCGGTGACGCGGATGCTCGAGCACGAGACCGGCATGATCGGGCTGCCGCTCCGGCTGCTCGCGCGCGAGGTGTACGACCGCGTCAGCCGCGAGGTCGGCGAGAGCCAGGTCGCGCTCGTCACCGGCGAGGAGAAGCGCGTGCCGCGCGCGCCGCGCTACTGGGTGTGCACGGTCGAGGCGATGCCGCTCGATCGGCCGGTGTGCTTCGTCGCGATCGACGAGATCCAGCTCGCCGCGCATCGCGAGCGCGGGCACGTGTTCACCGATCGTCTGCTGCACGCGCGCGGCACCCGAGAGACGTGGCTGCTCGGGGCCGACACGATGGCGCCGATCCTCCGCGAGCTGCTCCCCGGCGCGCGGCTCGAGCGACAGGCGCGCCTCTCCGCGCTGCGCCACGCCGGCCGCAGCGGCCTCGGTGGGCTTCCGCCGCGCAGCGCGGTCGTCGCGTTCAGCGCGGCCGACGTCTACGAGCTCGCCGCGCGCATGCGCCAGAAGAAGGGCGGCGTGGCGGTCGTTCTCGGCGCGCTCTCGCCGCGCACGCGCAACGCGCAGGTCGCGCTCTACGAGTCGCGCGAGGTGCAGTACCTGGTCGCGACCGATGCGATCGGCATGGGCCTGAACCTCGACGTCGATCACGTCGCGTTCGCATCGACCGAGAAGTTCGACGGGCGCGAGCACCGCCCGCTCGACGCGGCCGAGCTCGGACAGATCGCCGGTCGCGCGGGCCGCTACCAGCGCGAGGGCACCTTCGGCACCCTGAGCCCCCTGCCGGTCCTGCCCGAGCGGCTCGTCGCGCGCCTCGAGGAGCACCGCTTCCCGCCCATCACGCGCCTCGTGTGGCGCAGCTCGGACCTCGACTTCACGTCGCTCGACGCGCTGCTCGCGTCGCTCTCGGCGCGCGCGCCCGACGCCGTCTTCACGCGCGTCGAGCAGGCCGACGACTTCGACGTGCTGCGCACGCTGTCCGATCGCGCGCGGGTGCGAGAGCGCGCAGTGGACGAGCCCGCGGTGCGGCTCCTCTGGGACGTCTGTCAGGTGCCCGACTACCGCAAGCTCCTCCTGCTCGATCACGCTGCGCTGCTCGAGGAGATCTACGTGATGCTCGTCGATCGGGGCCGCCTCGATCCCGCGTGGGCGGCGGGGCAGGTGCGGCGGATCGACTCGGTCGAGGGCGACATCGACGACCTCACCGCGCGTCTCGCCGCGATCCGCGTGTGGACGTACGTCAGCCACCACCGCGCGTGGGTCGAGGGCGACCTCGAGCAGCGCGCCCGAGACGTCGAGGATCGCCTCGGCGACGCGCTGCACCAGCGGCTGGTCGAGCGCTTCGTCGCGCGCGCGCCGCGCACGATCTCGATCCCTCCCGCGGCGGTCGCGGCCCGCACCGGCGCCTTCTTCGATCAGATCGGCGGCATGCTCGACGACGTCCGCCGCGCCGAGGAGCACGAGCGAGAGCGCTGGGCCACGCGCATCATCGAGGCGCCGCACGACGCGTTCGCGGTCGACGACGACGGCGTCATCCGCCACGACGGCGAAGCGATCGCCGCGCTCGCGCCCGGCCGCGACCTCCTCACGCCGCGTACGCTCGTCACGGTCGATCCTGCGATCGGCGCGGGCGCACGCTCGCGCATCGAGCGTCGGCTGGCGGCGTTCGGACGCGACCTCGTCGCCGAGCTGCTCGCGCCCGTCGCATCGCACGCGGCCGAGGGCCTCGTGCGCGGCATCCTGTGGCAGCTCGAGCGCGGCCTCGGCACCCTCGACGTCGAGAGCGCGCACGCCGAGCTCGCCGCGCTCGCCGACGAGGACCGCCGCGCGCTCGAGGCCCGCGGCATCGTGATCGGAGAGCGCACGGTGTACGCGCGCGCGCTCCTCGCGTCCGAGCCGCTCCGCCTCCGCGCCCTGCTCGTGCGCCTGCACCGCAGCACCTCGCAGGTCGCGAGCGAGCCGCGCGTCCCGTTCCGCAGCGCGGTGACGATCCTCCGCGCGCGCGACGTGCCCGACGAGAGCTACCTCGCGATCGGCTTCCTTCCGCTCGGCCCGCGCGCCGTCCGCGTCGACCTCGTCGAGCGCGCGCTCGCGAAGCTGCGCGAGCTCGAGCCGCCCTTCGAGCTCCCGCAGGAGATCGGCCGCTGGCTCGGCGTGAAGACGTCCGAGCTCGCCCACGTGCTCGCCCCGCTCGGCTATCGCCGGCGCGGCGACCGCTGGCACGCGGTCAAGACGACGAACGCGGGCGGCGCCTGAGCGCGCGCGCCGAGCACGTGCATTCGATAGACTCGCGGCCATGACCCGGCTGCACGTGGTGTGGATCGCAGCGTCGGTGGTCGCGTGCGCCGACGTGTCGCCGCGCGGCACGGACGACGACGCGGGAGAGGCGCGCGAGGACGCCGCGCTCGGTGCGGTCGACGGCGCGACCGCGGCCGACGCGAGCGTGCACCAGGACGACGCGTCGACGATCGACCCCGACGCAGGGCCGCTGCCGCCGGCCTGCCCTCGGGTTCGCGTGTCGGTGGCGGCGGGCGAGGTGCTCAACGTTCGCCCCGATCCGTCGACGGCGATGGCGCCCGTCGGAACGCTGCCCGGGGGCGCGATCGTCGAGGTCGCCGACATGGTCCACGGCGAGACGATCGACGGCGTCGACCTCTGGTACGAGATCCGATCGCCGAGCGTCGACGGCTTCGTCTTCTCGGCGTTCGCGGAGTGCACCGAGGACGAGATCCCGCCGGCGCCCGAGGGCTACCTCGTGCCCTTCGCGTGCGGCGCGCGCGTGCGCGTCACGCAGGGCCCGGGCGGCGGGACGAGCCACACGGGGCGCGCGAGGTACGCGTACGACTTCGGCGTCGCCCTCGAGACGCCGATCCACGCGATGGCGGGCGGCACGGTCACCTTGGTGCGCACCTCCACCGTGCCCGGCGATCCTTGCTACGACGGCGGCGGATCCGAGTGCGGCCCCGAGGCGAACCTCGTGATCGTCCAGCACGCCGACGGCACGACCGCCGCGTACAAGCACATCAACTCCGCGTCGGTCTCCGTCGGCGCGACCGTTCGGCACGGCGACGTCCTCGCGCGCTCGGGCTCCACCGGCTACTCGACCGGCCCCCACCTCCACGTCGAGGTGCGCGCCGCCTGCCCCACGACGATCTACTGCGACACGATCCCGTTCACCTTCGCCGACGTCGGCTCGCCCCCCGCGGCGACGACGGTGACCAGCGGCAACTGCCCCTGACGCGGCCGCGAGGTGGAGGAGGTGCGAGTGCTCGTGCACGGCTGCGTCCCGTGGATCGCGTTCGCGATGATCCAGCCACGATCGTCGCTCACGCTGGCGTTCCTGCCGATGCCGCTGCGCGCGTCGCCGCCTCCCGAGCCGTTCGTCGTCGTTCCGCTCTCGCTCCTCGAGCGCCCGATCGAGAGCGCGATGATCCCCGCGCACTTGCTCCGTGGGACATGGCTGATCGGCCCCGGCAGCCGAGTCGGCGACCTCGCGTTCAACTTCGAGGACTGAAGGTCTGTCTCGACGCCGAGCGAACCTCGACGCCGTCTCAGCGGTCGCCCAGCTGATCGAATGCCAGCAGGGGGTGGCGCGTGACGAGCGTGCGCACGAATGCGGCGTCGTCGCCGGCGAGGCACGCTGCGCGACTCTCGCTCAGCTCGCGCCGCATCGTAGCGGCCTCCTCCAGCTCGGCGATGCGATCCGCGCCGACGATCGCGAGCAGGCTACGACATCCGGTCGTCGGAGCGTCAGCCGCGCAGTACGCCGACCGTGAGCAGGCGCGCTCTTCCTCGCTCGAGCGCGGCGTCGTCGATGCCGGCGGTCGCGAGCAGCGCGCGGTCGGCTTCGCCGGACTCGAGGCCCCAGGCTGCGACGGCGTCGCGGTCGAGGGGGGAGGTGCGCACGTGGTCGTCGTCGTCGCGGTGGATCGCGAGCACGGTCGGCGCGTCGCCGCCGTCGACGCGGGGGTCGCAGTCGAACGCGCGCAGGAGCGCGCCGGGGCGGATGCCGCGCTCCCACGGCGCGTCGGGCGCGATGTTCACCTCGATGCGCGCGGCGAGCAGCTCGGTGATCGCCTTCGAGCGGGCGTCGACGTCGTCGCGCTCGGAGGTGAGCTCGGCGAACGCGGTCGCCCACCGAGACGGATTGGGATCGGTCGGCGGACGGAGGCGGCGCAGGTCGTCGACGATGCGCTCGAAGCGCGCGGGGCCGATGCGCGTCGCGACGGGCTCGAACATCTGCACCAGCGACTGCCGGTGCTGGAGGCGGACCAGGACGCGGTAGTGCATCGGCTCCGCGCTCGCCCCGCGTGCGGGCCTTCGGGCCTTCGTCGGCGCGGTCCGGACGATCGTGCGCACGAGGGCGTGGTAGCGCTCCATCACGGACATGCGGGCGCTCCTCGCTCGGCGAGCACGTGCTCGGCGACGACGTGCTCGGCGACGACGCGCTGCGGTGCGAGGGCGCGCTCCGCCGCCTGGCGCACGCGGGCGGCCTCGCCTCGCAGCACGTCGAGCGAGGGGACGCGCTGGTCCCACTCGATCAGCGTCGGGACCGGACGGCCGATCTTCCGCAAGGCGTGCTCGTAGAGCGCGAGCGACGCTGCCGACGGCGCGGATGCGTGATCGTCGATCCAGAGGCCCCATGCCTCCTCGAAGCGATGGCCGGCGAGGTGGATCTGGACGGTGCGCTCGAGCGGGAGCGCGTCGAGCGCGCGCACCGGATCGATGCGGTGGTTGCGCGCGTTGACGAGCACGTTGCTGACGTCGAGGAGCAGCCCGGCGCCGCTCTGCTCGAGCACCGCGCGCAGGAATTCTCCCTCGCTCCACCGCGAGCCCGGCATCGTCGCGTAGTAGGAGATGTTCTCGAGCACGAGGGGTCGCTCGAGTCTCTCGCTCGCCTCGCGGGCGCGCCGCGCGACGTGCTCCGCCGCCTCTTCGCAGAACGGCAGCGGCAGGAGATCGAAGGTCTCGACTCCGTCGATCGACGAGAGGCAGACGTGATCGCTGTAGTACGGCGCGTCGAGCTCGCCGCAGAGCGCGCGCAGCGCCTCGAGCCGCGCGCCGTCGATCGCACCGGATCCGCCGAGCGACAGCGACACGCCGTGCGGCACCAGCCTCGTCCGCTCGCGCATCGCGTCGAGCACGCGGCGCGCGCGACCACCGACGCCGAGGAAGACCTCGGGCACCAGCTCCATCCAGTCGATCCCGATCAGGCTCGACGCGTCTCCCGAGAGAAGCGCATCGAAGTGCGCGCGGCGCAGCCCGATCCCGATGCCGCTCGGCATCGCTCCGCCGTGCAGTGAGGCGACATCTTTCGTCGCTCGGAGTTGCTGCGCTTCGCGTGGATCTCCAGTCACGAGAGCCGATACGCGCGGCCGCAACATTTCGTTACGAGCTCGGTAACGTCCTCGGACGCTGCCGCGAACAGCGCCTCGAATGCGACGGTGGCCAGCAGCGCTCGCGATGCTCTTCGCGATGGCGTGCGGAACGGCGAGCTCGGACGAGATCTCGTCCGATGCGTCCTCGCCTCCAGGCACCCGCGCGCTCGAGCGCGGCGCGGATCACTGGCGCGGATGGCTCGAGCTCGTGCCCGCGATCGCCACGCCCCGCACCGCCGCGCGCGACGATCGCACGCAGGTGCTGGTGCGCTTTCCCGGAGGCGCGCGCGTCACGCTGGACGATCCCGCGGATCCTCGCTCGCTGCGGGTGCCCGCGGGCACGGTGATCGATCGCGTCGAGTCGAGGCGCATCGGCGGTCGCATGCGCGCCGTCGACGTTCGCGGCACGCGCTTCGAGCGCGACGGCAGCGAGACGTTCCGCGCCTATCGTGCGCGCACGGCGCGCGACGTCGATCGTCTCTTCGGCGTCGAGTGGTCGCGCGGCGACGCCTCGGCGGCCGCGCGCGCGTCGGGGTCGATGCGCGACGCGATGCACGACGGGCTCGGCTTCGTCGCGCGTGACCCTCACCGCCGCGGCGCGATGATCGATCGCTACACACGCCTGCTGTCGTGCGAGGGGTGCCATCAGCCGCGCCGGCCCGAGCGCGCCCACGGCCCGGACGCCGGTCCTCGTCGTGCGACCGACGCGAGCGGCCTCTACACGCTGCTCGCCACGCTCGCCGACGACGCGATCGTCGAGACCTATCGCCCGATCGATGCCAACGAGCATCGCGCGCAGCTCACGCGCAGCTGTGCCGACGGATCGGCGCCGCGCGTCGGCGCGCGATCGCCGTGGCCGCGCTGTGACGATCGCTCGGTGCCGCGCGCGCACCTCGACGTGCGCGCCGCGATTGCCGATGGCGACCCCGCGGCCGCCGCGCTCTGCGCCTCACGACGCGCGCTCGCACCCTTCCTCTCGGAGGAGGTGCGCCAGGCCTACGCGTCCGAGCTCGCCGCGTGCGGCGAGCCGACAACAGCGTCCCTGCGGGCCGAGGCTCGCATCACCAGTGGAGAGTTCGAGTGACGAAGAAGAATTGGCGATCCGTGTTCGATGCCGCCGTCGTCGGCAGCACCATCCTCGTCGGCGCCGCCGGATGCGGCGACGAGCCGAGCACGACAGCCGACGCCGGCTGCCCCGGATGTCCCGCCGCCGATGCGGGCTGCCCCGGATGTCCCGCGACCGACGCGGGCTGTCCGGGCCCCGCCGACGCCGGCTGTCCGGGCG
>JALYRN010000942.1 GCA_030855295.1 Myxococcota bacterium
CCGCCGAGCGCCGGCGTGCGATCGTCGAGCGCAGGCGCTCCGCCGGGCGACCATCCGCCACCTCCGCCGTCGAGCGCGATGCTCGGGGCGCCGTGGCCGTGCTCGAACGCGTCGAGCGCGAGCGCGTACCCCACCGGCGCGCCCTGCACCTGCGAGAACGCCTGCGGATCGCCGCCGTAGAAGCGCCGCAGCGCGGCCCTCACCGCCGCCGGCCGAGCCGCGAACACCCGCACCTCGCGCGCGCCGCTGGCGACCGCGACCTGCTTGGCGATGTCCTCCTCGAGGTCGTACGCGACGACGCTCAGGATCTGTGCGCGGCGATCGTAGAGGATCGGTACGCACTGGAGCCGCTCCGCGATCCGGCGCGGCACCATGTCGAGCGTCGCGCGATCGATGTCCGCCTTCGACAGGCGCTCGGTGCTGACGAAGCGCGTCTTGTAGAGCGACGCGACGAACTTCATCAGGTCGGCCTCGCTCATCGCGCCCTGCTCGAGGATCGCCTCCTCGACGCGCTCGCCCGTGCGCTTCGCCTGGTGATAGAAGCTCTCGTACTGCGCCGCGCTGATCCGCTGCTCGTCGCGCAGGCGATCGAGGATCAGGACCCCGCCGGAATTCCCTTTGCTCCCCGTGCTCGTCACGTGCGCCCGGCAGCATAGCGCAACCACCCGCGCGGCCGCCGCGCGAATCGCGCCGCTTCAGCGCGAGACGTCGAGCACGCGGAGCATCACGTACCCCGCGAGCCCGAGGGTCGCGAGCGACAGCGCGGCCGCGATGCGCATGGTCCGGCGCGATGCGCTCGGGAGCTCGCCCGCGCGCGCCGCGCGGAGACGCGGTCCGAGCAGCGCGGCGATCGCGATCGCGCTCACCGACGCGCCCACGATCGACGCGAGCACCGTCGCCTCGTCGGCGGACTCGCCCCACGCCCGGACCAACGTCGCGCGTGATCCGGCCGCCGGCGCGACCACCGCGATCAAGAGGCCGCCTCCGATCGTGCTCGCGAGCACGGCGCGCCGCAGCCACGTCCGTCCGAGCGGCTCGGCCGTGGCGACGACCGAGGTCAGCGCCTGCGCGGTCGACGTCCGCAGCGTCAGCGGTCGCGCGCACGCTTCCGCCGCGACCGCGCCGTACGCGAGCAGCGACAGCGCCGCGATCGACAGCCCGATGGCGCCCCAAGCGTCGCGGTCCGCGAGATCGGCGCGCGCCGCGAGCACGCCCGCGAGCGTCACCGGGAACGTGAAGAGGAGCGTCGCGATCGCCAGCCCACGCGCCCTCCGATCGCCGTTCGCCGCCAGCGCCAGCGCGCCGATCGCGAGCGGCACCAGCGGCAGCGCCACCAGGATCGCGTCGAGCGCGCCGCGGGCTCCGCCGTGCACCACCGGCAGGAGCAGCGCGATCGTCCAGAGGTTCGCGCCGAGCGCCGCGGTCCGCAGCGCCTCCGTGGTGCCGGCGGCGCGGAACGGTCGCGGCGTCGTGGTGGCGCCCGCGGGCATCGCGCCGAGACTAGCACTCGGACCTCGGGGTCGACCGCGCCGCGCCCGTGGAGCATCCCACGACCGACTTGGGCAACGGGCGCCGCACGACAGTACTGGCAGTACAGTCCCTGCTAGGTGCCTGATTTTGTCAGCAATTCCCGTTCTAAGCGGTCGGCGCTTTCGGTATGCTCACGCGCGTGAAGCAGTGCCCTCAGTGCGGTGCGCCCACCGAGGAAACGGATCGGTTCTGCTCTGGCTGCGGAAGCAACCTCGAGCGAGACGACCCGAGCTCCCCGGGCGACCCCCTCTTGGGCCGCACGATCGGAGGCGCGTACCTGCTGCAGGAGCTGATCGGCGTCGGGGGGATGGGGCGCGTCTACAAGGGCGTGCAGAACATGCTCGGCCGCACCGTCGCGGTGAAGGTCATCCACCCGCACCTGCTCGGCGACGAGCAGACGGTCGCTCGCTTCTACAACGAGGCGCGCGCCGCGAGCCGGCTGAACCACCCCGACAGCGTCGGCATCATCGACTTCGGCCGCACCGACGACGGGATCCTCTATCTCGTGATGGAGCACCTCGCGGGCAAGGACCTCGCGACCGTGCTCGCCGAGGAGGGGCCGCTCCCCTTCAAGCGCATCTGCAAGATCCTGCGGCGCATCCTGACGGCGCTCGGCGAAGCGCACGCGCTGCACGTCATCCACCGCGACCTGAAGCCCGAGAACATCATCGTCCAGAAGGCCCGCAAGGGCGACGAGGTCGTGAAGGTCGTCGACTTCGGTCTCGCGACGATCGTCGGCCCCGGCGCGTCGTCGATCACGACGCCCGGCCTCGTCTGCGGCACGCCCGACTACATGAGCCCGGAGCAGGGCCGCGGGGACGAGCTCGATGGTCGCTCCGATCTCTACGCGGTCGGCGTGATGCTGTTCGAGATGCTGACGGATCGGCTCCCCTTCACCGACGAGACGCCGACCAAGGTCGTCCTCCGGCACATCCACGACCCGATCCCCGACCCGCGCAAGATCGCGCCGCAGCGGCGCATCCCCGACTCGCTCGCCGAGATCGCGATGAAGGCGCTCTCGAAGGATCGCACCGAGCGATACCAGTCGGCCGACGAGCTCGACGACGCGATCCGCCGCGCGGAGGAGCGGCTGGAGACGCGCGCCGTGAGCATGGTCGAGTGCTCGGCGTGCGGGCACATGAACCCGCCGAGCGTCCGCTTCTGCGGCGAGTGCGGCACGCGGCTCACCGGCGTGATCTCGATCCCGGCGGGCGCCCGGACGTCCGACCGCGCGTCGCAGCCGATGGGGCGCAATTCGATCCCGCCGACGCAGCGCCGTCCGCTGGTCGGCCGCGACGCCGAGCTGGAGCAGCTCGCCAACCTGCGGCAGATCGCGCGCGAGCGCCCGGTGTGGATGCGCGTGCTCGGCGAGCCCGGCGTCGGCAAGACGCGGCTGCTGAGCGAGTTCGCGCTGCTCGCGTCGGGCTCCGGCGATCAGGTGGTGATGGCGGGCCCGCACCCGAGCGGCGCGCCCGTTCCTTATTACGCCGTGCGGACGCTGCTCGCGGGGCTGCTCGATCTCGACGAGAGCCGGCTCGCCGAGCTGGCGAGCGGAGCGCTGATCTCGGACCCGCTCGCGCGCGCGGGGATCGCGGAGATCGTCGACCCGAAGGGGCTCCAGGGGCTGCCCGGCACCGCCCGCGCGGGCGCGGTCGCGGCGGCGCTCGCGTCGGGCG
>JALYRN010000943.1 GCA_030855295.1 Myxococcota bacterium
GCGCCGATCTCGTGCGCGGCTCGGCGTACGCCCTTCCCTTCGCCGACGCGTCGTTCGATGCGATCCTCGCGCTCGACGTCCTCGAGCACCTCGAGCGGGATCGCGACGCTGCGCGCGAGCTGCGCCGCGTGCTGGCGCCGGGCGGCGTCGCCATCGTCACCGTGCCCGCGTTCGCCGCGCTCTGGAGCGCGCACGACGAAGCGCTCGATCACCACCGCCGCTATCGCCTCGCCGAGATCGAGGCGGTGCTGCGCGATGCCGGCTTCGCGATCGAGCACGCGAGCTACTACAACTTCTTTCTCTTCCCGCTCGTTGCGTCGGCGCGCGTCGCGGAGCGGCTGCGCATCGCGATCACCGGCGAGCGCGACGGCCGAGCCGACGCCGATCTGCGCGTTCCTCCGGCGCCTCTGAACGCGCTCTTCGGTGCGGTGCTGGGGGCCGAGCGCGCGCTCGCGCCGAGGGTGCGGCTGCCGTTCGGAGTGTCCTGCCTGGTGATCGCCCGCGCGTGATCGCGAGGCGGCGCTCCCCGTTCGGACGGGGCCTCGCGCTCGACTCGTGCCTATGGAGGCACCACGCTGGTGATTGGCCCGAAGCGGGGCTCGACGCGGTGCGTCAGACCCGCAGAGGCTCAGGCGTGGTGCAGGGTCCCAGCCTTGCGCCCGGAAAACCGTCTGACTATGTTCCCACGAGCATTTTTCGGATCGCGACGCCGAAGAAACGAAAGAAGAAATGGCAGACGACGACGAGAAGACGGGCGAGCTCACCGATCAGGATCTGAGCTTCGGCGACGAGCTCCCGGTCCTCCCGATCCGGAACGCCGTGCTGTTCCCCGGCGCGGTCGCGCCCTTCGACGTGGGTCGCGAGAAGTCGGTCGCGCTGGTCGAGGACATCGACAACCTCACCCAGCCGGTCATCGCGATCTTCGCGCAGCGTGACCCGTCGACCGACGATCCGGCCCAGGGCGACCTGTTCCCGGTCGGCGTCGCGGCGCGTGTGCTCAAGGCGCTGAAGCACTCGAGCGGCAACTACTCGCTGATCCTCCAGGGACTGGTGCGGATCCGCATGGAGGGCGTCCAGCAGGGCGATCCGTACATGCGCGCGCGCATCTCGCGCCTCGATCAGCCGAAGGCCGAGGACGTCGAGACCGAGGCGCTCTCGATGAGCCTTCGCGACATCGCGAAGCAGGTCATCCAGCTGATGCCCGAGCTGCCGCGCGAGGCCACCTCGCTGATCGACTCGATCAACGAGCCGGGCCAGCTCGCGGATCTCGTCGCGGCGAACCTCGACGCGCCGGTCGACGAGAAGGCGCAGCTCCTCGAGACGATCGACGTGAAGGAGCGGATCCGCAAGGTCCTCCGCCTCCTCACGCGCCAGCTCGAGATCCTCAAGATGCGCGAGCGGATCAACTCGCAGATCAAAGAGGAGATGGGCAAGAACCAGCGCGAGTACGTGCTCCGCCAGCAGCTCAAGGCGATCAAGGAAGAGCTCGGCGAGGAGGACGGCGACCAGGGCGACCTGGACGTGCTGGACGAGCGTCTCAGCAAGGCGAACCTCCCGCAGGAAGCGGAGCAGGTCTCGCGCAAGCAGCTCAAGCGACTGCGCTCGATGCAGGTCGGCAGCGCCGAGTACACGGTCGTGCGCACCTACATCGACTGGATCCTCGACATCCCGTGGTCGAAGGAGACCACCGACAACCTCGAGATCGTCGAGGTCCGCAAGGTGCTCGAGGAGGACCACTCGGGCCTCGAGAAGGTCAAGAAGCGCATCGTCGAGTACCTCGCCGTCCGGAAGCTGAAGAAGGACAAGAAGGGCCCGATCCTCTGCCTGATCGGACCGCCCGGCGTCGGCAAGACGTCGCTCGGCCGCAGCGTCGGGCGCGCGCTCGGGCGGAAGTTCGTGCGCATCTCGCTCGGCGGCGTGCACGACGAGGCGGCGATCCGCGGCCACCGTCGCACGTACGTCGGCGCGCTCCCGGGTCAGGTGATCCAGGGCATGAAGAAGGCCGCGACGATCAACCCGGTCTTCATGCTCGACGAGATCGACAAGATCGGACACGACTTCCGCGGCGATCCCGCGGCGGCGCTGCTCGAGGTGCTCGATCCCGAGCAGAACGACACGTTCGCCGATCACTACCTCGAGATCCCGTACGACCTCTCGAAGGTCATGTTCATCGCGACCGCGAACGTCGGCGACACCATCCCGCCGCCGCTCCGCGACCGCATGGAGATCATCGAGATCCCGGGCTACACGCGGCGCGAGAAGCTCGACATCGCGCGCGACCACCTGCTCCCGAAGCAGCTCGACGAGCACGGCATCAAGCCGAAGCAGATCGACTTCACGACCAAGGCGCTCGAGAACGTCATCGACCACCACACCCGCGAGGCGGGCGTGCGGAACCTCGAGCGGACGATCGCGACCGTGATCCGCGGCTTCGCGGTGAAGGTGGCCGAGGGCAACCAGGGGCCGTTCCGCGTGGAGACCGAAGAGGACCTGCGTCCCTTCCTCGGTCCGCCGCGCTTCATCTCGGACGTGGCGGAGCGCACGGCCGAGACGGGCGTCGCGACCGGCCTCGCGTGGACCAGCGTCGGCGGTGAGATCCTCTTCATCGAGGCGACGCGCATGCACGGCACCGGCAAGCTGCAGCTCACGGGGCAGCTCGGTGACGTGATGAAGGAGTCGGCGCAGGCGGCGATGAGCTACGTGCGCACGCGGGCGAAGGCGCTCGGCATCGCCGAGGACTTCCTCGAGAAGCACGACATCCACATCCACATCCCCGCGGGCGCGATGCCCAAGGACGGTCCGAGCGCGGGCGTGACGATGATGACGGCGCTGGTCTCGCTCCTGACGGGGATCAACGTGCGGCACGACGTCGCGATGACGGGCGAGATCACGCTGCGCGGCAGGGTGCTGCCGGTCGGCGGCATCAAGGAGAAGGTCCTCGCGGCGCACCGCGCGGGCATCAAGCGCGTCATCCTCCCGGAGCGCAACGTCGCGGACCTCGAGGAGGTGCCGGACGAGATCAAGAACGAGCTGGAGTTCGTCTCGGCCGCCAAGATGGACGACGTGCTCGAGGCGGCGCTCGAGGAGCCGCAGCGCCTGAAGCTGAAGGTAGAGACGCCCGCGACCACCGGCGCCGCGCCGGCCTGAGGAGCCGCGCCGGCACGCGGCGAGCGTCCGTGATCCCGTGAGCGCGCGCGGTGGCCG
>JALYRN010000944.1 GCA_030855295.1 Myxococcota bacterium
CGCGGAGCGGCTCGCCCTGGTAGACGCTGGTGGTCGCGAAGACGCCGAGGCCGACCGCGGCCGCCGCCGCGAGCCCGGCGAACCATCCGTAGCGGCTGCGCTGCGAGCGCTTGGGCAGCTCGCGAACCTCGCCGAGGCTGGGCGCGCCGAGGTGCGGCACGTCCGGGAACGACATGCGATCGCCATCGCTCGCCCGCGTGAGCTTCGGCATCTCACGGGCCGGCGCGCGAGACGCCATCGCCTTCGCGCTCGGCGGCGGCGTGGTGCTGGAATTCGGAGGCGTGGTGCTGGGCTTCGGAGGCGCCGGCGGTCGGGCCGACGGGGCCGGCGCGCTCGCACCGACGATCGGAGGAACGGACGTGCTCCGCAGCTCCTCGAGCTCGAACTCGCCGCTCGACACCACGGGCCCGAGCAGCCCGGCCGTCGCATCGCGGAGATCGTCGTCGTCGTCGAACTGCGGCGCGAGCGTCGGATCCTCGATGCGCGGCAGCGTCTCTCCGAGGCGCTGCTCGATGCGCATCGCGAGCGACTCGAAGGCCTCGTCGTCGGGCGCCGGCAGCGGCCACTCCCGGAGCACGCCCTGCAGGCGCTCGATGTCGTGCGCGTACGCGGACGCCTCGGGATCCGACTCGAGGATGGGGCGCAGCTCGTCGTCCCCGTCGATGCCGCCGGGCGCATCGAGCGCGGCGCCGATGCGACGCTGGAGCTCTTCTCTCATCCGCGCCTCCCGGTCGAGGCAGAGGCTGTCGAGGTAGAGGCAGAGGCGGTCGGGGCCGCCGACGCCGCGGCAGCAGCGGCCCCGCCCGATGCGGGCGCGGGCGATGCTGCGGCGGCGTCGCCCTCATCCGGGTCGGCGAGATGATCGCCGAGCATCGTGCGCAGGCGACGGCGCGCCTCGTGGACGCGCCACGCGATCGTGCCCTCGGAGCAGCCCAGCACCTCGCTCGCTTCCTTCTGCGGCATGCCCTCGAGCAGCACGAGCACGACCGTCGCGCGCAGCGACGGCGAGAGGGCATCGAGCGCCTTCGCGAGCCGGCCGTAGAGCTGCAGCGCCTCCGCGGCGTGGCGCGGATCGGTCTGCCCCTGCATCGGATCGGCCGCCGGCTCCGGCACGCGCGGATCGGAGATGTCGGCGGCGTCCACGCGCTTGCGGCGGCGCAGCGTGTTGAGCGACACGTTGATGCAGATCCGATAGAGCCACGTCGAGAGCTCGGCACGCCCGTCGAAGCGATCGATCGCTTTCCACGCGCGCACGAAGGTCTCCTGCACCGCGTCCTCGGCCTCGCCGCGATCGCCGAGCATGTGGATCGCGCACGCGTAGATGCGCCGCTGGTTCAGCCGCACCAGCTGCCCGAACGCCGCCTGGTCGCCGCCACGCGCGCGCTCGACCAGGTCGGGCTGCTTCGGATCGGCTCTGCCTTCGGCGGACATGGGCGACGTGGGTCTCGCGGCTCGCCGGCGGAAGCGGCGCTCTCCCGAGCCGATCCTCCCCGCAGCGCGGCGAATCCTAGGCCACCGAGCCTGTCTGCACAACCGAGCGCCCATCGTCCACTTGCGGCTCCGACCACGCCGACGGCAGCCGACCTTGGGCCCGGCGTACGAAACGTGGCGCGAGGAGACGCTCCCGAGTCATGCTTGCGGCCGTGACCAGCGGCGCCGACCGACGGATAGCCGAACGAATGGCGATCGAGCTCAGCGTCGAATACAAGCGACTGAACGCGTTCTTCGCGGACTACACGAAGAACATCAGCCGTGGCGGGACCTTCATCCGCACCGACAAGCCGCTCTCGATCGGCACCGAGTTCGTGTTCAAGCTCCACGTGCCCGGCCTCGAGCAGCCGCTGCCGCTGCGCGGGCGCGTGCAGTGGATCGTCGAGCCGGCGCAGGCGACCGAGGAGCAAGAGGCCGGCATGGGCATCGGCTTCGTGTGGGAGTCCGAGGCGGAGCGCGAGCGCATCGCGAACCACGTCGAGAAGCTCATGGTCGGCAGCCTCGGCGCGGTGATCTACGACAAGCTCGTCGGCCGTCGACGCCGCGGCGACGACGACGAGTGAGTCGACAGGAGTGCTCGCCCCGGTCAGTCGAGGATCTTACCCGGATTCAGCAGCCCCTCGGGATCGAGCGCGCGCTTGACGGCGCGCAGCATCTCGATCTCGGCGGGCGATCGCGAGTAGCAGAGGAAGTCCTTCTTCAGCAGCCCGACGCCGTGCTCGGCGCTGATGCTGCCGTGGTGCCGACGGACGAGCTCGAACATCGCCGCGTCGCTCGCGTGGGCGTGCGCGAGGAACTCGTCCTTCGGCATGTCGTCGGGCTTCATCACGTTGACGTGCAGGTTGCCGTCGCCGATGTGCCCGAACAGACAGATCTCGAAGCGCGGCCACTCCTTCGCGAAGAGCGCGTCGAGCTCGCTCGTGAACGCGTCGAGCATCGTGATCGGCAGCGCCACGTCGTTCTTGTGCGGCATGCCCGTCGCCGAGAGGCTCTCGCTGATCCCCTCGCGCAGCTCCCACAGCGCGCGGGCCTGGGGCGCGCTCGCGGCGAGCGTTCCGTCGAGCACGAGATCCTGCTCGAAGAGCCCGGCGAGCCAGCCCTCGAGCGCGTCGCGATCCGCCGCCTCGCACTCGAGCAGCACGTAGTGGCTCGCGCGCGTCGCGAGCGGCATCGCGAGCGCGCGGTGTCGCTTCAGCCGCTCGAAGCAGCGCTCGGTGAAGAGCTCGAACGCGCTGATCACGAAGGGACCGCGCCGCGCGGCGTCGAACACGCGCAGCACGCCCGCGAGATCCGGCACCGCGAAGAGCAGCACGTCGAGGTGCCCCGGCGTGCGCGTCAGCTTCAGCGTCGCCCCCGTGATCACGCCGAGCGTCCCCTCGCTGCCGATGAAGAGCTGCCGCAGATCGAAGCCGGTGTTGTTCTTCTCGAGCGCGCCGTTCAGCTCGAGCACCTCGCCCTGCGCCGTGACGACCTCGAGGCCGAGCACCCACTGACGCGTCAGCCCGTAGCGGATCACCTTCACGCCGCCGGCGTTCGTCGCGATGTTGCCGCCGACCTGCGAGCTGCCCTTGCTCGCGAAGTCGACCGGCCAGGTCAGCCCGTGGGGCTCGCAGTGCGCGTGCACCGCCGCCGTCACCGCGCCCGCCTGCGTCCGCAGCGTCAGCCCCCGCTCGTCGACCGCGCCGATCGCGCGCATGCGCTCGGTCGAGAGC
>JALYRN010000945.1 GCA_030855295.1 Myxococcota bacterium
GGCGCGACGTACACCGTGTCGCCGAGCGGGCGCAGGTACGCGCCGCGGCGCAGCGCGGCGTCGTAGACGCGCTGGCCGGCCTCGCCCGAGTAGCCGCCCTCGCCGAGATCGGCGGCGCCGATCATCCCGAGCGCGCGCACTCGGCGCACGCCGGGGATCTCCGCGATGCGCGCGAACGCCTGCTCGATCTGGATCGCGCGCGGGGCGACGCCCTCGACGATCGACTCGTCGCGATAGATCGCGAGCACCTCGCGCGCGATCGCGGCGCCGAGCGGATGGCCGCAGAACGTGTGGCCGTGCATCAGCGCGCGCGGCGCGCCGCCGCGGAAGCCGGCGTACACGCGCTCGGTCGCCATCGTCGCCGCCATCGGGAGGATGCCGGCGGTGAAGCCCTTCGCGAGACACATCAGGTCGGGCGTGATGCCGGCGTGCTCGCACGCGAACATGCGTCCGGTGCGGCCGTAGCCGGTGAAGACCTCGTCGGCGATGAGGAACGTGTCGATCGCGCGCGTCGCGTCGCGCAGCCGGCGCAGCACCTCGGGCGGATGCATGCGCATGCCCGCCGCGCCCTGGATCATCGGCTCGATCACGACGCCCGCGATCTCGTCGGGGCGCGCGGCGAGCTCCTTCTCGATCGTGTCGACGACGCGATCCCAGCCGCCGACCTCGTCGGGATGCGGCGGCCGCACCACCTCGAAGAGCAGGGGCCCGAAGACCGCGCTGAACTCCTCGATCGACGCGAGGCTCGCCGCGCCGATCGTGTCGCCGTGGTACGCGCCCGCCAGCGCGACGAAGCGATGCCGCCGCGCGCGCCCGTTCTGCTGCCAGTGCTGGAACGCGATCTTGATCGCGACCTCGACGGCGGTGCTGCCGTCGTCGCTGAAGTGGGTGCGCGTCAGACCCGGGGGCGCGATCTCGGCGAGCTCCTTCGCGAGCAGCGCGATCGGGGCGTGGGTGATGCCGCCCGCCGCGACGTGCACCAGCTCCGCCGCCTGCTCGCGCAGCGCGCGCAACAGCCGCGGCGGATCGTGGCCGAGCGTGCACGTCCACCACGACGAGACGCCGTCGAGATAGCGGCGGCCGTTCGCGTCCTCGATCTCGGCGCCTTGCGCGCGCACGATCACCAGCGGCTCCTGCGCTTCGTGGCGCTCGCTCGAGGTGTACGGAGGCCAGACGTGGGCGCGCTCGAGCGCGATCACGTCGTCGCGAGAGAGTCCGGCGGGAAGACGCACGCCCGGGATATAGCGCGAAGCCGCGCCGTCACGGCGTCGCGAAGCGCAGGACGTACGAGTACACCGAGCGCCCGCGCTGGCCGGCGATCATCATCGACGACGCGGCGCGCTGCACGCACTGCGACATCGCCGCGTCGAATGGCCCACCCCGCTCTACCGCGGCGCCGCTGACCCGTCCTCCGGCGCTCGCGGTGAACGTGAGGTGGACGTCACCGCTGCGGCGCGCGCCGCGATCGAGGTACGCGTCGTAGCAGGCGACCAGGCTCGGTCCGATGCCGCGGACCGCGTCGCGCACGCTCGCCTCGGAGGCGGCGCCGGTGCCGTCGACGCGCTCTCCGCGCACGACGGTCAGCTGTGGCGCGATCACGGTGTCCCGCTCGATCACCGGCACCGTGCCGCGATCCGCGGCGAGCGAGTCGTGCGCGGGATCGGCGGGCGCGGTCTCGACCACCACGCCGTCGACGCGCACCGGGATCCGCGACTGCTCGACGCACTGGCGCGCCTGCTGCGCGTGCGAGCGGATGCGATCGACCAGCGCCGCGATCGACGCGATCGCATCGCGCCGCACGTCCGCCGCGACGCCCGGCCGCGCGGCGCGCTGCTCGGCCTGCTCGATCAGGCGCATCAGGCGCTGCATCTGCTCGTCCTGCGCGTGCACGCACTGCGTGACGGTGCGGGCCTCGGCGAGACCCGCGACGTCCTGCGCGTGCGCGATCACGGGAAGGGCGGTCAGCGCGATCGCGATCGCGAAGAAGAGAGAGTGACGCATCGTTTCCTCCGACGCGCGACCGACGTCGATCCATTCACGCGCTGCAGCAGGTCACTCGATCGTGCAGATCGCGCTCGGGCGCTTCACTCGCAGCGCGAGGCACTCGTAGACGCGGAAGGGGTAGTCCTGATCGCGCTCGCCGAGATACGCGATGGTGAGGTCCTCGGTGACCGCGATGTCGAGGTTCTGATCGCCGGTCGAGAGCAGCACGGCCTTGCCCTGCGGGATCGTCGGCGAGGTGTACACGCCGTCGTCGCAGAGGCGCACGATCGAGTCGATCTCCGGCGCGAACTGACCCTCGAGCTGCTGCACGAGCCGCGCGTAGTCCTGCGCCGAGACCGCGAGCGCGAAGGGGCGGTGGTGGTTGCTCTCGAGCAGCACCTCGGTCGCGCGCACGACGTCGCGGTACGCGTTGCCGTACTTGGTCCAGTCGCTGCGGGGCGCGGTCTTGCGGCCGCGGGCGTTGAGCAGGCCCTCGATGCCGAGGCGCGCGTCGCCGTTGAAGAGCAGCGCGTCCTCGCGATCGGCGACCGCGTGGGCGGCGCGGATCGCGCGCGAGGCGTCGAGCGGGGCGCCGAGCTTCTTGCTGAACGCGACGTCGCGCCAGTGCAGGACGAAGTCCTTGTAGAGGATCGGGACGCGGAGGATCACCTCGTTCGCGCCCTGGATCGGCGTCGGATCGGTGCGGCTGAGGAACTCGATCTCGGCGTCCTCGTCGGGGCCGTACTGCTCGACCGCGACGCTCTCGAGGCCGGCGCCGAGAGGGCCGTAGATCCCGAGCAGCCGGCGCCCCACCAGCGTGCGCCGCGCCTCGCGCACGACCTCCTGCTGGAGGAACTCGAACTGTTCGTCGGTGAGCGGGCTCTGGTTCATGCGCGGGAGAGTAGACGAAACCCGCTACTTGCGCAGCGAGCCTACCGTGCCGCGCCCGCCGCCCCCGAGGTCGGCGCGCTCGCCGGCGTCGGCGCGCAGCGAGCCGACCGTGGCGCCCGGTCGCTGGCGCGCGTCCGAGGCGACCTCGACCGTCGTGTGGCCGGCCTTCACGCGCGCGAGCGTGTGCTGCAGGCGCGCGTCTTCTTCCTCGAGGAGGTGCTCGACGAGCGACTCGAGCGTCGCGCTGGCCATCCCCGCGTCGCCGAGGAGCGTGCGTAGCAGCTGCTGGTGCTCGGGCTTGAGGCTGCTCAGGTTGCGGATCGCGACC
>JALYRN010000946.1 GCA_030855295.1 Myxococcota bacterium
GAGCACGAGCGCGTCGGCGCCGGTGCGCACCACGTCGCCGAGCTCGCCGAGCGCGACGTCGAACCCCGCCGCGCGCAGCCCCGTCGCGAGCGCCGTGCGCTCGGGGCTCGGATCGACGAGATCGATGCGCACCGCCATCAGCGCGGAATCTAACCCGATTGTGGCAGCGGCTGATAGAGCTCGACGCGATGGCCGTCGGCATCGAGGATCCACGCGAAGCGGCCGTAGCTCTCGTCCTGCCGCGCGAGCGGGTGCACGGCCTTGACCGCCAGGTGCGCGAGCAGCGCGTCGAGATCGCGCACGCGGAAATTCACCATGAACGCGCGATCGCCGTACATCGCGTCGGGCGTGGTCGGCTCGGCGGCGCTGGCGCGCGGCGTCGGTGGGACGTTCAGCGTGAGGATCGAGAAGCTCGTGTCGACGCGGCGCGATGGATCGTCCTCGGCGCGCGACCAATACACGGCATAGAACGGTGGCTCGCCGGCGGCGCCTTCGAACGTGATGCCGAGGTGCTCGGCGTACCAGCGTGCGAGGCGCGCCGGATCGGCAGAGAACACGAACATGCCTCCGACGCCGTCGATCAGGCTGGTCGTCATCGCCGACGAGTAGAGCACCGACGTGTCGCCGCGGCGCCTCCCGTCCGCGGAGCCGCCGTCCGCGGAGGGCTCACAGCATCGAGACCGGATCGACGTCGAGCGACGCGCGGGCGCCCGAGAGTCCCTCGTCGATCCGCGCGAGCACGTGCATCGCGACGCGGCGGAGGGCAGGGCGCTCCGGGCCGCGGAGCAGCGCGCGCCATCGCCAGCGACCGCGGACGCGCTCGATCGGCGCGGGCGCCGGACCGAGGATGTCGACGCGGCCGCTGCGGACGAGCTCGTGCTCGCGCGCGTGGGCGACGAGGATCTCGGCGGCGAGCTGCGCGCGCTTCGGATCGCCGTGATCGATGCGCACCGCGACGAGCCGTCCGAACGGCGCGTACCCGAGCTCGCGCCGCTCCTCGAGCTCGCGCACCGCGAAACGCACGAAGTCGTGCTTGCGCGCGGCGAGGATCGCGGGGTGCTGAGGCTGGTAGGTCTGCACGATCACGTGCCCCGGACGATCGCCGCGACCGGCGCGCCCTGCGACCTGCGTGAGGAGCTGGAAGGTGCGCTCCGCCGCGCGGAAGTCGGGGAACGCGAGCGACTGATCGGCGAGGATCACGCCGACGAGCGTCACGCCCGGCAGATCGTGGCCCTTGGTGACCATCTGCGTGCCGACGAGGATGTCGACCTCTCGGCGCCGCACGCGATCGAGCACGTCCTCGATGCGCGAGCCGGTTGCCGTGTCGCGATCGAGGCGCGCGATCCGGGCGGGCGCGAACACGCGCTGGAGCGTGTCCTCGAGCTTCTCGGTGCCGAGCCCGAGCGGCACCAGCGCGGGCTGCCCGCACTTCGAGCACGCCGAGCCGACGGGCGCCGCGTAGTCGCAGTAGTGACAGCGCACGAGCCCGGCGCGGCGGTGCTCGGTGAGCGGCACGCTGCACGCGGGGCACATCTCCACCTCGCCGCATGCCTCGCAGCGCAGGCTCGGCGAGAACCCGCGGCGGTTCAGGAAGAGGATCGCCTGCTCGCCCGCGGCGAGACACGTCTCGATCGCGCGGTGCAGCGGCGTCGTCAGCCGCGGATCGCCCGACGGGCCCTTGCCGGACTTCGAGAGATCGACGAGCTCGACCTCGGGCAGCCCGCGCGCGCCGGGCCGTGCCGGCAGCGAGAGCAGCCGATGGCGCCCCTCGCGCGCGAAGCTCCAGCTCTCGAGGGACGGCGTCGCGCTGCCGAGCACGCACACCGCGCCCGCTCGATGCGCGCGCAGGATCGCGAGATCGCGCGCGTGGTAGCGGAACCCTTCCTCCTGCTTGTACGAAGGGTCGTGCTCCTCGTCGACGACGACGATCCCGAGCTGGCGCACGGGCGCGAAGATCGCCGAGCGCGCGCCGATCGCGAGCGTCAGCGCGCCGCTGCGGAGGGCGCGCCACGCGAGGGCGCGCTCGCGATCGCCGAGCCCGCTGTGCAGCACCGCGATCGCATCGCCGAAGCGCGCGCGGAACCGAGAGACGAGCTGCGGCGTGAGCGCGATCTCGGGGACGAGCAGGAGCGCGCCCTTGCCCTGCGCGCGCGCCTCGGCGATCGCGCGCAGGTAGACCTCGGTCTTCCCCGAGCCGGTGATGCCGTGCAGCAAGAACGTCGAGGGCCCCTCGCGCCGGAGCGCGCCGACGATCTCGCCGATCGCGAAGGCCTGCTCGGGCGTCGGGACATGCGGCGCATCGGCGGGCGCCGGCCCGCTGAAGAAGGGATCGGTCGCGACCTCGCGCGCCTCGAGCTCGACGAGCCCCTTCTGCGCGAGCGAGCGCAGCGTCGCCCGCGGGTCCTTCACGTGATCGGCGAGCTCGTCGGTGAGGATCTCGCCGCGCGCCTCGAGCAGCGCGAGCACCGAGCGCTGCCGCGGACCCAGGCGTGCGGGCCGCTCGGCGCCGATCACCAGACGCACGGACGTGATCGTGCGGGTGGCGACCCGCGGCCCCGAGAGCTCGCGATCGGAGTCGAGGAAGCCGCTGCGACGCAGCGCGCGCACGGCCTCGCTGCGCAGCGCGGGCGCGGCGGCGCGGAGCACCTCGCCGATCGGGTGCAGGTAGTACTCGGCGGACTCGGTGAGCATCGCGAGGAGCTCGGCGTCGAAGAGCGGCTCCTCCTCGAGCAGCCCGGCGATGGCGCGGGCCTTCACGCCCTCGGGCAGCGTCCCGTGCACGCGCGTGACCACGCCGGCGAGCTTCCGGCCCGAGAAGGGCACCGCGACCCGCGAGCCCGGGACCACGCGCGCGGCGAGCGCGTCGGGCAGCGCATAGGTGAACGTGCGCCGCATCGGGAGCGGGAGCGCGACGTCGGCGTAGCGCGCGGTGGACGGCTCCTGTCCGGTCCCGGCGGCTCCGGCATCCTCGAGGGACGCCGCGTCGATCGCAGGGGCGTCGTCGCTCACGGCCCCGGTCTGCGCCGCCTCGCGCGCGGGAGCAAGCGCCGCGCGCCGGATCGCGCGATCGATGCGGCGAATCAGAGCGGCGCGTCGTCGCTCTCCGACCACGCCAGGTGGAGCACGGCGGCGACCGCGGCGTACGACGAAGCCGGGATCGGATCGCCGCTCGCGAGATCGCCCAGGCGCGTCGCGAGCGG
>JALYRN010000152.1 GCA_030855295.1 Myxococcota bacterium
TCCCCCGACCGAGGACGGCGGCTGCGGCTGCCGCGTCGGCGCCCGCCCGGCTTCCTCGCCGCTGCTCGTGCTCGCCGCGCTCGCGCTCGCGATCACCCTCCGCCGCCGCCGCCGCTGAGCGAGCCTCGCCTGGGAGAGCTCGACGTCAGTCGATCGGCGGGAACAGCCGAGTGACGTCGAGCTCGATGGCGTCGAACGGAGCGACGCGCGCCGTCTCGCCGTCGAGCCAGCGGCCGAGCACCCTCCAGGTCCCGCTCTCGAGCGCGAGCGCCTCGAGAACTCGCTCGTCGGGATCGACCAGCCAGTAGTGCGCCACGCCGGCGGCGGCGTAGAGGCGCATCTTCGTCACGCGATCGTGGCGCTCGTTCGAGGGCGACACGACCTCGCAGATCCAGTCGGGCACGACGTCGATCGGACGCTGATCCCAGGGCGCGGGCAGGCGCGCGCGGCGCCAGCCCGCGAGGTCGGGTCGCGCGACGTCGTGGCGATCGAGGCGCACGTCGACCTCGAGAAAGATCCACCAGCCACCCGGCCCGCCGAATCCGTCGTCGTCGTGGAAGGGGCCTCCGACGAACCGTCGGAGCGCGCCCTGCACGTTCGAGTGCCTCGGCAGCGGCGCGGGGAGCGTCACGATCGCACCGCGGATGATCTCCGCGCGCGCGTCGTCGGGGAGCGCCAGGAGGTCGTCGTAGGTGGCGAGCTTCCGCGCGGAATCCATCGATGGAGCATGTCACGCGACCGGAGCAGCTGCGATCGGGGTCGTGTACGTCCCGCGGGACTACTCGAGCGCGCGCTCGACGTCGCGCGCGCGCGCGGCCACCGCGCCGCGCGCGTCGGTGAGCGCGGCGCGCATCACCGGATCGTCACCGTCCCACGCCGCGATCGATCCGATCGCCTGGTCGTACCAGCGCGCCCACTCGCGCACGATGCGCTGCTCGAGCGCGCGGTCCCCACCGCGCGCGATCTCCGCGCGTCCCGCGTCGCCCGCCCAGCCGAGGCGCTCGATCGCAGCGGCGCGCACGACGCTCAGCATCTCCTCGCGATCGGCGCGCTCGCCCGACGCCATCGAGAGCGCCGCGCCGCCGAGCAGCGCCGCCACCCGCCGCATCTCCTCGCCGCTGACGCGCTCGAGGCGATCGCGCGTGGTGTGGTAGGCGTCGTCGGTGAAGTGCCACGCGAGCACGGCCGGCAGCTCGCGCCGCAGGAACGACACGTGATCGCTGCCGCCCTCGAAGGGATGCGCGCGCGCGGTCCACGCGATCCCCTCCGCGCTCGCGACGCGCGCGATCCCGGCGCGCAGCCAGTCGTTCAGGAAGTGTCCGCGCAGCGTGGTCGGATCGACCTCGCTCGAGCCCCACTCGCTGTGCACGTCGGGCCCGCGCAGCCACACCGCGCCGGGATCCGGCATGCGCTCGATCAGGAACGGCGCGCCGGTGGCCTCCGGATCCTGACCGACCATGTCCATCACCAGCCCGGCCGCGACCGGCTCGCTCGCCTGATCGAGCCACGCGCCCGAGACCTCGATCTCCTGGCCCCACACGAAGACCAGCGCGCGCCTCGGTCGCGCCACCGCGCCCTCCTCGATCGCGCGCCGCAGCGCGCCCGCGAGCTCGACCAGCGCCGCGACCCCGCTCGCGTTGTCGTTCGCGCCCGGCTCGTCGACGTGCGTCGCGAGCACGATCGCGCCCGCCGAGGGATCGCTGCCGTCGATGCGCGCCTCGATCGCGGTCGCCGCCGAGGAACCGGTCGCCACGTCCACGCGCACGCGCACCCGCGCCACGCCGTCCTCCGTCGCCGCGCGCAGCGCCCGCCACGCGCGATCCGAGAGCGAGAACCCGATCGCGTGCCGCGAGGGATCGACGTCGTTCGGCCGCAGATAGCCGAACTGCGCCGACTCCGGAAAGCGCTCCGCCTGGTGGTAGGCCTCGAGGTTGCGCACCAGGATTCCCGCGGCGCCACCGCCCTCGACGCCGCCCTCGACGACCTCGCGATAGAGCGGCCGCGGCTCGCCCTCCGCGAGCACCAGCCGCCCCTGTGCAGGCTCCCCTTCGCGCACGCGCTCGGCGCGCACCACCTCGAGCGTCGTGCGCTCGGTCGCACTCGAGCCGACCAGGAGCGCCGCACGATCGCGCTCCTGCTCGGTCGCGAACGACACGAGGGGCGTCTCGCTTCCGTCCTCCGCGACGAGCACCAGCTCCGCGCTGCGCGGCGTCCACGTCGGCCGAACCTCGCCGAGCTCGAGCGTGCGCACCGCGCTCTCCTCGAACCCGCCGCGCCCGCGCAGCTCCTCGCGCACCCGCGCGAGCGACGCCTGGTACCCCTCGTTGCCGCGCACCCGGAAGAACTGGTCGACGAACGCGACCGTCGCGCGCGCGCGCTCGGGATCGAAGCGCTCCCGCACCGCCCGCACGTGCGCCGCCAGCCGCGGCGTCTCGGGCGGAAAGCCCTCGGGCGTGATCGACGCCGCCGGTGACCCCGCGCCTCCGCAGCCCGCCGCCAGAAGGAAGAACAGCACGACCCCGATCGCGCGCCGCATGCGGGCGGGAGCCTACCACTTGACGGAAATCCCTCGCTCTCCCAGGTTTCGCGGTCCTCATGACGTCCCCGCGCACGATCCACTTCGTCTCCCTCGGTTGTCCGAAGAACCGCGTGGACACCGAGGTGATGCTCGGCGTCAGCGGCATCACCGGCTACCAGTGCGTGCCCGAGGCCGACGCCGCCGACGTGATCGTCATCAACACGTGCGGCTTCATCGGCCCCGCGAAGGAGGAGTCGATCGACACGATCCTCCAGATGTCGCAGCTGAAGGAGGCCGGCTCGTGCAAGACGCTGGTCGTCGCCGGCTGTCTGTCGCAGCGCTATCCGGATCAGCTCGCCGCGGAGATGCCCGAGGTCGATCACTTCCTCGGCTCCTCCGACATGCTGAAGCTGAAGGACGTCCTGGACGGCATCTCCGGCGGACGTGCGGGCCGCGCGCCTCGCATGATGGTCGGCAACCCCGCCGATCACACGCTCCGCGCGACCGATCCCCGAATCCCCTCGCAGGGCGTGCACTCTGTCTACGTGAAGATCGCCGAGGGCTGCAACCGCACCTGCTCGTTCTGCGCGATCCCTTCGTTCCGCGGCAAGCAGCGCAGCCGCTCGATCGACGATCTCGTGCTCGAGTGCGAGCGTCTGATCGACGGCGGCGCGGTCGAGCTCAACCTGATCTCGCAGGACACGATCTCGTTCGGCCGCGATCGCAAGGACGGCACCGAGCTCGCGACGCTGGTGCGCCGCATCGCCGATCTGCCGGGGGCGCGCTGGGTGCGCCTCTTCTACCTGTACCCCGAGACGCTCAAGCCCGAGCTGATCGAGCTGCTCGCGCACCACCCGAAGGTCCTGCCGTACGTCGACATGCCGCTCCAGCACGCGTCCGATCGCATGCTGAAGATCATGCGCCGTGGCCATGGGCTCGATCGGCAGCGGCGCGTCGTCGAGAAGCTGCGCACCTCGGTGCCGGACCTCGTGATGCGCACCGCCTTCATCGTCGGTCATCCCGGCGAGACCGATGCCGACTTCGAGGAGCTCACCGACTTCGTGAAGTGGGCCGAGTTCGATCGCGTCGGCGTGTTCCGCTTCTCGCCCGAGGAGGACACCCCGAGCGGCCAGATGCTCGAGGTCGTCCCGGCGAAGGTCGCGAACGCGCGCGCGCGCAAGCTCGTCGCGGTGCAGCGCCCGATCTCGCGCCGCAAGGTCAAGGCGCTGATCGGCACCGAGGTCGAGGTGCTCGTCGAGGGCGGCAGCGAGGAGAGCGACTTCCTCCTGCGCGGCCGCTGGTGGGGCCAGGCCCCCGAGATCGACGGCGAGGTCCACCTCGCGAACGGCACCGCGCAGACCGGAGAGCTCCGCAAGGCGCTCGTCACCGCCGCGGCCGACCACGACCTCGTCGCCGACCTCGCCGACGAGGACGGCCTGCTCCCCGAGCCGCCGCCCGACGCCAAGCGTCCGCGCGCCAGCAAGCCGAAGCTGCAGCTGCGCACGATCGCGTAACCCGCGCGGCGAGCCTCGGCGAGGCACCTCGGAGAACGCGGATGGGCCTTTGACGCTCGCGTTTTCGGGCCTCATACTCCGCGCCGCTCCCGGCGAGGATCGCTTCGATGGCTACCTACATCACCAGTGACTGCATCAACTGCGGGGCCTGCGAGCCCGAGTGCCCGAACCAGGCGATCAGCGAAGGTCCGGACATCTACGTGATCGATCCGAACCTCTGCACCGAGTGCGTCGGCTTCTACGATCACGAGGCCTGCCAGGCAGTCTGTCCGGTCGAGTGCTGCCTCCCCGATCCGAGCCACCCCGAGACCGAAGACGTGCTGATCGTCCGCGCGATCAAGCTGCATCCCGACGACGAGCAGCTGAAGGCGCGCGCGGCCTCGAACGACTACCCCTCGCGGTTCCGCAAGTAGCCGGGAGGAACGGGGCGGGAGCGACGGTGGCGTCCCGCCGCATCGATCCAGGCGCGCTCGCCATCGCGGCGCTGATCACGCTCGCGTGCGGCTGCGCCCCCGCGATGCCGATGATGCTCGGTGGACGCACGACGCCACAGGGCCGCGTCGATCTCGGTCTCGGCGGCGCGGTGCGCATCCCGACCGGCGATCTGGTGCCGCGCGAGATGCCCGTCGGCGCCGAGGAGCTGCTCGCGTTCGCCGAGCCCGGCGGCATCGTGCCGGTCGCGTGGGCGCGGTGGGGATTCCTGCGCAGCTGGGACGCGGGGCTCTTCGTCAGCGGGACCACGGCGCGCCTCGAGCTGATCGGCGGCACCAGCCTGTCGCGGTTCATCCGCCTGATCGGCGGCATCGCGCCGTACGGCGGATACGCGATCAGCGAGACGCGGCAGGGCGTCGGCGGCGGGGAGGGCTGGCGCGTCGGCGGGATCGCGCCGCTCGCGATCGCGCTCGATCTCGGCGGGCTCTTCGAGGCATGGCTCGGTGCGCGCGTGGGGTTCGAGCACGCCGAGGGCATGGTCGGCGCCGAGTCGATGCGGACCGCCGGCAACCTCACGGCGTTCCGCGCGGGCGCGTTCCTCGGGCTCGCCGTCGGGCTGCGCCGCGTGCACGTCGTCGCCGAGCTGGCGGCTGACTACGAGCACTGGCGGGGCGCGCTCGGCGGCGTGCCGATCGAGCGCCAGGGCCTCGCGCTGACGCCCGGCTTCGCGCTCCGCCTGCGTTTCTAGCCCGCACGTCGTTGGCCGCGCGCGATCGAGGTCGCGCAGCGATCGTGACATCGATCGCTGTGATGTTGACAGTCGTCACTGTTACGGTCATGACTGGCGCATCAACGAGTGCCGAGCTTCGGCGCCCCGAGGAGGTCGACATGACTGAGCTCTCTGGAACCACGGTGCAGGCGAGCGCCGTCCCGGATCGCGAGCGGCTCCGCGCCTTCGGCGACGCGATCGACGCGCTCAAGGCGCGCATCGAGTCGGAGGTCGGACCAGCTGACCTCGCGTATGTGCGCCGCGTCGATCGCTTCTCGCGGACGATGGAGGTGATCGGCCGGGTGCTGATCCACCTGAGCCCCGAGCCGCTCAGCTTCGGCGCGGGCGTGATCGCGCTGTGGATCCACAAGCAGCTCCAGGCGACCGAGGTGGGCCACACCGTGCTGCACGGCGCGTACGACCGCATCGAGGGCCGCGGCCGCTTCGACAGCAAGACGTGGTGGTGGGCGCTGCCGATCGACGAGGAGTCGTGGCGCTACGGGCACAACGTCCGCCACCACGGCGCGACGAACGTCGCCGGCAAGGACGCCGACATCCACTTCGGCCCGGTGCGGCTCACCGAGCAGACCGCGCACCGCCCCGAGCACCGCTTCCAGCTGCTGTTCGCGCTCGCGGTGCTGTTCCCCAACTTCGCGTTCACGATGAACCTGCACTTCACGGGGCTCAACGACGTCTACTGGGACAACGGCCGGCCCGAGAAGCTCGACTTCCTCCCCGACCGATCGCCTGCGAGCCGACGCCTCGCGTGGACCCGCGCGCTGCGGAAATTCGTCCCCTACTACGCGCTCGAGTACGGCGTCTATCCCGCGCTCGCGGGCCCGTTCTTCTGGAAGGTGCTGCTCGGCAACTGGATGGCGGAGACGATGCGCGACGTGTACTCGGCGGCGACGATCTTCTGCGGGCACGTCGGCGAGCGCACCAAGAGCTATCCCGCCGGGACCAAGCCCGCGGGCCGCGGCGAGTGGTACGCGATGCAGGTCGAGGCCACCAACGACTACGAGGTGCCGCGCTGGGTGTCGGTGCTCTGCGGCGGGCTCGATCGCCAGATCGAGCACCACCTCTTCCCCAAGCTCGCGCCCGAGCGGCTCCGGCAGATCGCGCCCGAGGTGCGCGCGCTCTGCGAGGCGCACGGGGTCGAGCACCGGAGCGCGAGCTGGCCCGAGACGCTCCGCTCGGCGCTGTCGTGGATCGACGCGCTCGCGAAGGAGCGCGGTCCGGTCGCCGGCACGCGCGCGGCCATCGAGGCGATGGCGTGACCCACGCGCCCCTCGCTCTGGTAGAGATCGGAGCCGTGCCCGAGGCGCCTGCCGAGCTCGAAGCCGAGTACACGATCGACGAGCTCTCGCACGCCTCGCGCCTGCCGAGCCGGACGATCCGCTTCTACCAGAGCAAGGGCGTGCTGATGGCGCCGGTCCTCAAGGGCCGCGTCGCGTACTACGGGCCCAAGCACAAGGAGCGGCTCGAGCTGATCGCGCAGCTCCAGGATCGCGGCCTGAAGATCGACACCATCCGCGAGATCGTCACGCGCCTCGACAAGGGCGAGATCGACGTCGGCGAGTGGCTCGGGCTCGACGCGCAGCTGCGCGCGCCGTGGGCCGACGATCATCCGCGCACCGTCAGCGAGGCGCAGCTCTTCGAGCTCGCGGGCGCGAAGCGGCCGGGGCTGGTCGCCGATCTGGTGCGTGTCGGCGGGGTCGAGCGTCACGGGGACGTGTTCCTCGTGCGCAGCCCCGCGCTGCTCCAGCTCGCGATGAAGCTCGAGTCGGCGGGGGTCGATCTCGAGCTCGCGACGAAGGCCTCCGACATCCTGCGGCGCCACCTCGCGAAGGCGGCCAAGGAGCTCACGGATCATTTCCTCGCGCACGCGCCGCGCATGATCGAGGGTGAGTACGGCGGCGATCTCGGGCGCGCGCTCGAGGCGCTGCGGCCGCTCGGGCTCGACGCGGTGCGGATCCTCTTCGCGCAGGAGATGGAGCGCTCGCTGCGCCACCTGCTCGAGTCGGGCCGCGCGGCCCGGCTGCCGACCCGCAAGAAGAAGAAGCGTTAGGGTCAGCGCGACGGATCGCCGCGGGTCTCGAGATAGTCGCGCAGGTGCGGGACGATGCGCATCGCGCGCGCCTCGTCGGGCGTCTTCCAGCCCGCCCAGATCAGCTCGCGCCCGTTCGGCTCGAGATGGAAGGGCTGCTCGAGATCGGCCTCGAAGATGTCGAGGGTGTCGGTGCGGTGCTCGAACGGCCGGCTGCCGTGCCAGGCGTGCCGGACGCGCTTCTCGGGCAGCCGGATGCCGAGCTCCTCGTGCAGCTCGCGCAGCGCCGCGGCACGCGGCTCCTCGCCGCGCTTCACGTAGCCTCCCGGCAGCGAGAAGGTGCGCCGGTAGCTCGATCGGATGATCAGCACCTTGCCCGCGAACCACAGCGCGACGAGCGCGCCGTGGGTCTCGGGACGTCGGACCAGCCAGTACGCGCGCAGCGCGAGGTGCGCCGCGCGATAGATCATTCGAACCGGCGCATTGACGATCTCGCTCACGTGTCTCCCAGGATAAACCCGGAGTACGGAGATGGCGTCACTGCGCGTTCGTTCCGTGGCCGAACGCTCCTTCCGCCCGCGCCGCGCGCGACGACTACAATGCGCCGGTGGCGCGCGGTCCCGTCGAGTCCCGATCGCTCTCGGCCGTGCTCGGCGAGAACGTGCGCCAGCTCCGCGGCGCGCGCGGGCTCACCCAGGCGCAGCTCGCGAAGAGCGCCGGCGTGCCGCGCGCGACCTGGGCGAACCTCGAGTCGGGCGACGCCAACCCGACGCTGCACGTGCTGTCGTCGGTGTCGCGCGCGCTCGGTGTGACGATGGAGGAGCTCCTCCGGCCGCCGCGCGCGGCGTGCGTGTTCCACCCCCGCGAGTCGCTGCCGACCAAGCGGCGAGGGACGATCGCGATCCGGCACCTGCTGCCGGATCCAGTGCCGGGCTCGAACATCGACCGCATGGAGCTGCCGCCGGGGGCGCGCATGACGGGCGTTCCGCACACCCCGGGCACGCGCGAGTACCTCACCGTCGAGCGCGGGACGATCGTGCTCGCGGCGGCGGGCGAGCGGTTCACGTTGCGGGAAGGCGACGTCGTCGCGTTCCGTGGCGATCAGCGGCACTCGTACGCGAATCCGTCGAGCGTCGAGACGGCAATCGGCTACTCGGTCGTGATCCTGGTCGAGCGCGCCGCGGGGGCGGAGCCCGGCGGCGATCACGAGCGGCCGAGATAGATCTTCAGCACCTCGCCGGCGGCCTGGCGATCGAACGGAACGCCCGCGAGCTCCGCGCGGCTCGAGACGCTCGCGAACAGAGCTCCGAGGAACTCGAGGAACGCGCGGCACTCGTCGACGGCCTCCTGCATGCGATGGGGCTCGAGGAGATCGACGTCGCGCAGGCGCTCGAGCGAAGCGAGGAAGGGGTCGAGCCGCTCGTAGTCGTGGCTGCGCACGAGCTGATATCCGATCGCGCGGAAGTGACCGAGGAAGTCGCGCACGAACTGGAAGCTCGCCTGGCCCGCCCAGCGATCGTGGGTGCTCTGGCTCGACGCCGTGCTCACCGCGTCCGCCTTCGCGACGAACGCGCGCAGGATCTGCTGGAACATCCAGATCTCGCGCCGGAGCCGATCGCTCGCGGCGCGGCGCGCGCCGAGATCCGTCGCGAGCTCGGGCACGGCCTCGCCCGGGCGGATGTCGGCGCAGAGCGCGAGGATCGCGTTCTGGATCGAGGCCCGCAGCTCCGCGGCCGCGACGATCATCTGCGGGCCGAGCTCGGCGGCGGCGATCTCGGTCTGCGGTGAGGGCAGATCGTGCTCGTAGATCTTCCGCAGCTCGACGCGCAGCGCGCTCGCGACGTGCTCGAGGCTCCGGCGGATGCGCGCGAGCGACTGCGCGCTCTCGGCGAGCGGCACGAAGCGCATGCCGATGTCGTCGGACGGCACCTGCATGATCTCACGCTCGAGCCCGTCCGCGATCGCGTCGCCCGCGCGGCGCGTGAGGTACCGCGTCAGCGCACGCAGGTCCGAGCGCAGCACCGCGAGGATCACGAACGAGCGACGCGTCGATGTGGTGTCGCTCGCGTATGCGTCGATCAGCGACACGTAGCGGAGCGCGCGGAAGAGCGCGAGGAACGCGAGCGCGGTGACGCGATGACCGGTCTCCGACTCGATCGTGTGGAGCGCCTCGAGCGCCTCGCCGCTGCGGATCCGATCGAACTCGGGTCGGAACTCGAGCGCCATCAACGGGTTGAAGTAGGCGTTCCGACCGATCTCGCGCACCACGACGCCGTGCATCGCGAAGTAGAGCCGGTTCGAGACGCGCCCCAGCCGGATCAGCCCCTCCGAGAGATCGAGGAAGTGCCCGAACGCGTTGCGCAGGAGGAGGAGCGCTTCCTCCGGCGTGTCCTGGGTCAGCTGATCCTGGACGAGCTGGCCGCGCGCGGAGTCCTCCGGCAGGACCGACTCGAGATAGCGCGTGAACGTGTACGCGCGCTCCTTGTCGCCGAGCAGCTGCTTGATGAGCGTGACCACGCGCTGCGTGGCATCGCGGACGATGCGCAGCTCTTCGTGGAAGTCCTGCGCGACGGTGCTCTTCGCGGCGGGCGCTCCGGGGTGGTTGCGCGGGTTGCCGAAGCACGCGAGCCCCTTGAGGAGCATCTCGAGCTCGAAGAGCGTCTCTTCCTTGCGCTCCCACGGCAGCGAAGCGAACCAGACGTCGCGCGCGGTCCCGTGCTCCCGGCGTAGACCGCGTGTGTCGCGGAGCAGGTTCGCATAGACGTCGCGCTCGGTCCGGATCACCGCGATGGGCGGCATGGGGCGGCGAGTCTACAACGAATGCGCGCCGTCGGAACGGGACTTCAGAGCCGGCTCTCGATCGCCCCGAGCAGCGCGAAGGCAAACGCGGGGTTGTGCACACCGCGCGAGCCGTCGCGCTCGAGCAACATCACGTCCCACGCAGCGTTCCGAAGGTCGCGCGGCAGCGCGTCGACGGTGATCGCTCGCTCGTCGGCAGCCAGCGCGCCGTCGCCGTCGCAGTCGCCGAGCATCACCCGATGCACGTCGACCAGCACGATCGCGCCCTCGTGCTCGCGGAAGCTCGACGCCACCGCGCGGGACGTGCCACAGCGTGTCGTGATGCGCGCGCGCCGCACGCGCGCCTCGACCGTCCGGCGCGCGCGTGCGAGCGCACGGTCGTGCTC
>JALYRN010000947.1 GCA_030855295.1 Myxococcota bacterium
GAGCCACGCCGCGGCCGCGACCAGGGCCCCCGAGAAGATCGCGGTGACGAGCGCGATGCGTCCGGCGCCGCGCTTCGAGCCGGCGCCCGTCACGTCCCGCAGGTGCAGCTCCATCCCGCGCAGCAGCCCGACCCACCCCGCCGCGAGCGCGACGAGCGGCAGCACCGGGTCGAGCGTCTCGAACGCGCGCAGACCTGGCGCGACCACCGGCCCGAGGAGCATCCCGAGCAGCACGTACTCGGCGCCGGTCAGCACCAGGAACCGGCGCTGCATCCGGTCGACGACCGCGTGCGCGAGCAGGTACGCGGCGGCCACGCCGAGGATCAACACCAGCGCGCCGACGGTCTCGCCATCGCTCGCGTGCGCCGCCGTGCTCGCCGCGTCTCCCTCGTCCGCGCGAGCGCCGGCGGCGATCCACGGCAGCACGAGGGCAGCTACCGCGAGCAGCGAACCGCGCGACGAGGACGTTCGGAGGAGGCGCACCAGGTTCTGCCGATTGCTACGGGAGCACGCTCCAGCCCGCGTCGCCGCGGAGCCGTGTTCGAGCGCGGCGGCCAGTGTAGTGGCTGGCGCTCTGGCTTGGTGCTCCAACGTTCGCCTCAGGGCCGACGTGCGGCGCTGTGTGCACTGGTCGCACGCGTCCGGATCGGCGAACGCCCTCGACGCGAGGCAGGTCCGAGCGCGCTCGAACGGCGGTGTCACGGTCCCTTTCCAGAGAAGTGTCCCCCCTCGGGCGAGGTCGACTATCATCCGACGCTGTGTCCGTTCGTCGCCGTCTGGCGTCCGTCGTCGCGCTGGCGACGCTCGCCGCGTGTGCGCCGGGGTCGCGTGAGCTGTCGTGGCAAGCGCGCTTCGCCGATCCCGATCTGCGCACACGCGCGCGCGCGCTCGAGGTCGAGATCCGCACCGGCGGCTGCACCGGACCGGCGATCTGGAGCCTGGCCTTCGCTCCGTCGGATCCTCCGGCGTCGATGGGGCCTCCCGAGCTCGGGCCCGGCACCTACGGCTTCGCGATCGCCGCGCGCGACGGCGCCTGCGAGCGGTATGCGCTCGGCTGCACCGAGCTCGTGCTGCCCCAGGAGCCCGGCTCGACCGTGGTCGTGACGCTCGAGGCGTTCCTCGGGGGCCCGGCCTGCGCGGCGGGGCTCTGCACCGACGGTCTGTGCGGCGGGATGTTCGACGGGGGTGTGCCCGACGCCGACGCGGGCGAGCCCACCTGCCCGGCGGGTCGCGGCGACTGCAACGGCATCGCGACCGACGGCTGCGAGACGGTCCTCGACACCGTCGCCGCGTGCGGCGCGTGCGGCACCGCGTGCGAGCTCGATCATGCGGCGCCCGAGTGCACCGCAGGGCGCTGCGCGATCACCGCGTGCGACGAGGGCTGGTCCGACTGCAACGGCATCGCCACCGACGGCTGCGAGACGTCGCTCCGCAGCACCGACGACTGCGGCGCGTGCGGCGCGACGTGTCAGCTCGCGAACGCCGCCGAGTCCTGCCAGGCGATGCGCTGCGAGCTCGTCTCCTGCTACGCCGGCTTCGGCGACTGCGACGGCGCCGCGGGCACCGGCTGCGAGACGTCGCTGATCACCGCCAGCGACTGCGGCGCGTGCGGGACGAGCTGCGGCGACCCTGTCGCGCCGCTCTGTGGCATCGACTTCACGGGCGCGCGCGCATGCGTCGCCGCCTGCACCGCCCCGACGTCGACGACCTGCGGCACGAGCTGCGTCGACACGGCGTCCGACCCGCAGTCGTGCGGCGCCTGCTCCATCGTGTGCCGCGCCGATCACGCGGAGGGCACGTGCAGCGCGGGCACGTGCGGACTCGGCACCTGCGACCCGCTCTGGTCGGACTGCAACGGTCTCGGGAGCGACGGCTGCGAGCTGTCGATCGCGACCAACACCGACTGCGGCGCGTGCGGCGCCGCCTGCGCCGCGACCACCGCGCGCGTCAGCTGCGCCGAGGGCACGTGCGTCGTCGACGTGTGTGATCCCGGGCTCGGCGACTGCGACGGCGTCGGCACCAACGGCTGCGAGTCGGATCTCGCTGCGCCGATCACGTGCGGCAGCTGCGACGAGTCGTGCGCCGGCGAGACGCCGGTCTGCGGGCGGATCGCGAGCGGCGAGCGGACCTGCCTCGCGTCCTGCGTCGCGCCCGATCCCGATCGGTGCGGCTCGCGCTGCTTCGACACGTCGAGCGACGTCGAGAACTGCGGCGGCTGCGGTCTCGTCTGCACGCTCGCGAACGCGAGCACGACGTGCGTCGCCGGCGAGTGCAGCGTCGGCGGCTGCCTCGGCGGGTTCGGCGACTGCGACGGCATCGACGCGAACGGCTGCGAGTCGCAGGTCTCGAGCGATCCCGCGAACTGCGGCGCGTGCGGCAACGAGTGCCCGAGCGGTGCCGCGGCCGAGGCGCGCTGCGTCGACTCGGCGTGCACGCTCGGGTGCGAGCCTGGGTTCGGCGACTGCGACGACGACGAGGCGAACGGCTGCGAGACCAGCCTCGAGACGCCGACCGACTGCGGCGGCTGCGATCAGATCTGCGATCCCGCGAACGCGACCGGCGCGTGCGAGGGATCGTCGTGCCGGATCACCAGCTGCGACGCCGGGTTCGGCAACTGCGACGGCAACGCGTCGAACGGATGCGAGACGCCGCTGCAGAGCGACCGCCAGAACTGCGGGATGTGCGGCAATCGCTGCTCGGGCGGCGGCGCGCTGCGCGAGTGCTGCGGCGGGATGTGCGGTGCCTGTCCCTGAGCGGCTCACGATCGCGCTGCTCGCGGCGGCGTGCGTGCTCGGCTCGGTCGCGCCCGCGAGCGCGCACGAGGGAATCGATCGCGCGCGCCGCGCCTACGAGGAAGCGGAGTTCGAGGCGGCGCTCGCGACGCTGCGCGAGGTGGAGCGCGAGGAGGGGCTCACGCGCGACGAGCTGATCGCGCTGCTCGAGCTGCGCGCCGAGCTGCACCTGGCGCTCGGTGACGAGGACGCGATGGAGCGCGCCGTCCTGCAGCGCACCACGGTCGATCCGGCCGGCGCGCTGCCGTCCTCGGCACCGCCCGAGATGCGCGAGGCCGCGAGCCGCGCGCGCGCCCAGATCACCGGCCCGATCGAGGTGCGCGCGGAGGCGATCCCGGTCGCGACCGGCGTCACGATCGAGGCGGCGGCGCACGGCGATGCGGGCGGGCTCGTGCGTCAGGTC
>JALYRN010000948.1 GCA_030855295.1 Myxococcota bacterium
GCGCAGTGCTCGCCGCGGTGCAGGCGATCGAGCCGGCGGTGCGTGCTTGCGCCGAGAGCGAGCATGGCGTCGCCACCGTCCGCATCGTGGTCGCGGGCTCGGGCCGCGTGACGACGGCGACGGTCAGCGGGCGATTCGCCGGCACGCCGGTGGGAAGCTGCGTCGCGCGCGCCGTTCGTACCGGCCGTTTCCCCCAGTTCTCGGGCGACCGCTTCGAGCTGACGTACCCGTTCCAGCTCTGAGTCGACAGGAGTGCTCGTCCCGGAGGTCGCGGACGGTAGCGTGCGCTTCGCGCGCGGACGGAAGCGACCGGAGCGGACGAGCCGATAGCGCTTCGCGCGCGGACGGAAGCGCCCGGAGCGGGCGAGCCGATTTGTCCCCCGCTTCCTAGGGGCGTCTAGCGCGGGGCGTCGCTGCTCGCGTTGCGCTTCGAGAGGCGCGCGACGGTGTCGAGCAGGAGCGGATGGTCGAGCGGCTTCTCGAAGCACGCGTCGGCGCCGGCGTCCTTCGCCTCCTGCATCCGCCGCCCGCCGTAGGCCGTGATCGCTACGATCGGCAGACGCTGGAAGAACGGGTCGAGCCGCATCAGCCGGATCAGCTCGAGCCCGTCGACGTCGGGCATCGCGACGTCGGTGATCACGAGATCGATCGGCTGCGTGCACACCTTGCGGAAGCCGTCCTCGCCGTTCTTGGCGACCGCGACGCGATAGCCTTCCTCCTCGAGGAGCGCGGGCAGCGTCTCCTGCACGTATCGGTTGTCGTCGACGACGAGGATCGAGGGCTGGTTCATGTTCTCTCCCGCCTCGCTCAGGAGGCTGCCTGGTAATCTCCGCCCGCGCCATCGTCCGGCGCATCAGCGGTTCGGTGCGACGCGCACCGCGGGAGCACGAGCGTGAACGTCGAGCCCTGCCCGGGGGCGCTCTCGAGGCGCATCTCCCCACCGTGGAGGCTGACGACCTCACGCGCGAGCGCGAGCCCCATGCCCGACCCCCGATCGCCCTTGGTCGTGAAGTACATGTCGAAGATCCGCTCGTGATCCTCGGGCGGGATGCCGATCCCGGCGTCCTCGATCGCGAGCAGCACGCGACCGTCCTCGCACGACGCGCGCACCGACACGCACCCGCCGCGCGGCATCGCGTCGATCGCGTTCACCACGACGTTGACGATCGCGCGCACCAGATCGCTCTCGCTCGCATCGACGCGGACGTCCGAGGGCACGTCCTGCTCGATCTGGATGTCGGCGTCCGGCCGCGCCATCCGCGCGACCTCCACCGCGCGCACGACCATCGGCTCGAGCTCGAGCGCGGAGAAGCGCGGCTTGCGGTACGAGATGAAGCTCATCGTGCGGAGGGACGAGAGCACGTTGCGCCCCTCGTCGATCGTCGTTCGGATCAGCGCCACCCAGCGCGAGCGGCGCACCGGATCGGAGGCGCTCGGTCGATCCAACATCGCCGACGCCGCCGACGCGGCCTCGAGGTAATTGCCGAAGTCGTGCGCGATCCGCTCCGCCATCGCGCCGAGCGCGTGGAATCGCTCGCTCTTGAGCCGCTCCTGCTCGTAGCGCACGCGATCGCTCAGATCGCGCACGACGGTGACCGCGCCCGCGATCTCGCCGGCGATCACGATGGGCGCGCTGCTCACGCTGACCGGGCGGTCCTCGCCATCGCGTCGGATGCGCGCCTCGGCGCTCGCGAGCGGCGATGCGCTGGCGAGCGCATCGAGGATCTCTTGCGGGCTCGTCGCGGTCGACGCGTGGGCCATCGCCGGGGAGCCGCTGTCGTCGTCCTCGGTCGGCTCCGGGACGAACGGCACCAAGCGCGGCGCGAGGGCGAGGATCGGCGTGCCCGGCTGGATCCCGAGCTCGTTGCGCGCCGCTGGGTTCGCGAGCGTCACGTTGCCGCGCGCATCGGTGACGAGCACAGGATCGACCATGTGCTCGAGGATCCTCGAGAGGCGCTGCTGCTCGGCGCGCGCGAGCGCGAGCAGGCGCAGCGCGTCGGTCGAGAGCCACGCGACATAGAGGAGCACGGCGATGCCGAGCGCCGCGAGCACGAGCGGCAGCGCGAGGCGCGCGTTGTCGGCGACGCCCATCTCGCGAACGAGCCCGGCGCGCTCCTGCTCGAGCGAGGCGAGCAGCTCGCGCGCGTTCCCCTGGAAGTCGTCGTAGAGGGGGCCCGGGCGCGTGGTGTCGGGGCTCGCGAGCAAGTCGCGCTCGCCGCGCGCCGCGCGCTCGATCAGCCCCGAGGCGGCGGCGTCCCACGACTGCGCCAGCGCGATCATCCGATCGATCGTCGTTCGTCGCACGTCGGTCTCGGACTGCGCGGTCATCTGCGCGCTCGCGAGCGCCGCGTCGAGCGTCGCGGTCGCGATCCGATAGTCCTCGAGCCTCCGGCGCTCCGGCACGTAGATGAAGGCACGCAGCGCTCGCTCGCGATCGGCCATCGCGCGCGACGCACGCTCGACCGAGAGCTCCATCGCGCCGACCTCGAACGTCAGTCGGTTGCGGATCGCTTTGCCGCGCAGGTACATCACGAACGGCGCGACGACCATCATCGTGATCACCACGACCACCGCGAACCACGACGCGCCGAGGCGCGCGGCGTGGGGCTCACGCGCGAGGGTCTGCAAGGAGGACGAGGTCGGGGAGCGCACGCGGCCTCTTACATGGGCCCGCCGAGGGAGACCTCAACCTGAGGGCTCACGGCCCACATCAGAAGAGCTTTCCCAGGGGTCCGAGGTCGAGCCCGAGCTCGTCCGGGGGGATGTCGAAGCGCTCGCAGAGCTCGTGGATCGTCTCCTCGAGCCGCATCAGCGCGAGGCCGATGCGCTCGACTTCCTCCTCGCTGATCGTGCCCTGGTCCATCCGGCGGATCGCCTGCCGCTCCATCAGCCGGCGCAGGAATTCGACCAGCGTCAGGACGAGCTTCGCGAGCCCGCGCTGGGCGTCCTCGGCGTCGGTGTTCCACCGGCCCGGGCGCTCGCCGCGCTCGAGACGGCCTCGGAGACGCTCGAGCTCCTCCATCGCGAGCGCCTCGACGCGCCCGCTCTCGCCGTCGCCGCGCCGTCCGGCGCTCACGCGAGGGCTCCGGCGGCGTAGGCGTACGCGGGGGAGGGTGCGCCGAACGAGAGCGACCAGTCCGGCACCGCGTCGCGCACGCGCGTGGCTGCCGCGCGGTACGCGACGAGCGCGTGCC
>JALYRN010000949.1 GCA_030855295.1 Myxococcota bacterium
CCGGGGCACCGATCGTTCCGGTGCAGGAGCGCGGCGCGGTCGATCCGCGGCTGCTGACGCCGGCCGCGCTGAACGAGCGCGCGCCCGCGCGCTTCGTCGCCGAGCTCGACACGACCGAGGGCCCGGTGCGCATCGAGGTGACGCGCGCGTGGGCGCCGCAGGGCGCCGATCGCTTCTACAACCTGGTGCGCGCGGGGTACTTCACCGACGTCGCGTTCTTCCGGGTGATCGACGGGTTCATGGCGCAGGCGGGCATCTCCGGCAGCCCCGAGGTGAACGCCGCGTGGCGCAGCGCGAACATCCCCGATGACCCGCCGCAGCAGTCGAACACGCGCGGCATGGTGTCGTACGCGATGGGCGGCCCCGGCACGCGCACGACGCAGTTCTTCGTCAGCTTCGGCGACAACTCGCGCCTCGACTCGATGGGCTTCGCGCCGTTCGGCCGGGTGCTCGACATGGCGACCGTCGATCGCCTGTACAGCGGCTACGGCGAGGGCGCGCCGGGCGGGCGCGGTCCCGCGCAGCAGCGCGTGCAGACCGAGGGCAACGCCTATCTCCGCGCGGAGTTCCCGCAGCTCGACTACATCCGCAGCGCGCGCATCGTCTCGCCTGCTCCGGCGGGAGAAGGCGGCGGCGCGGGAGGTCGACCGGCCCGATGATCACCAGCGTCCTGCTCGTCGTGCTCGCGCTCGCGGGGCTGGTGGCCGCCGCGTTCGGCGCGATCCGCCTCGAGCAGGCGCGGCGCAGGCGCGACGAGGAGGCGCAGTGGGCGGAGATCGCGGCGCTGCTCGATGCCGAGCTGCGGATCGGCGAGGACGGACGCCCTTGGATCCGTGGTCGCGCGCAGGACGTCGAGTGGGAGGTGCAGTCGAGCGGAGGTCGCGGCGGCGTGCCGCGCTTCGGCGTGCGCTTCGAGGGCTCGGACCGGCTCGCGCCGGCGGCGGTCTGGCGCAGCACGCAGGAGGACGAAGAGGTCGCGCCGCCCGCGATCGGCACCGACTTCCGCATGGTGTTCTCGATCGACGAGAGCCCGGTGCCGGCCGGCTGCGTGCGATGGCTCGCCGACGGTGAGATCCAGGATCTGCTGGTGACGATCCATCCGATCGCGGCGCGCGTCGTCGAGACCCGCGGGATGCCTCCGGTGCCGACGATCGAGATCGCGCTCGACGACACGACGGTGCTGACGATCCGAACCGCGATCGACTGGGCGCTCCGCATGGCGCGCCTCGCCCGAGAGGGCCAGCCCGCCGCGCCTCCGCATTGAGTCGACAGGAGTGCTCGCCCGCTCCGGACGCTTCCGTCCGCGCGCTCCCGTACGCGTCGTCCGGGGCGAGCACTCCTGTCGGCTGCGGCGCGCGCTCCCGTGCGCGCCCTCCGGGGCGAGCACTCCTGTGGGCTCAGCGCGTGCCGCGGGTCTCGTGGGTGGCGCGGCCGGTGAGCTCGGCGATCATCATCGCGAGCTCGCTCGGCTCGACGGGCTTGGTGAGGTGGCGATCGAATCCCTCTTCGAGGGCACGCGCGCGATCCTCGGGCGCGGCGTACGCCGTCAGCGCGATCGCGGGCAGCCGCCCTCCGCGCTCCGGGGCCAGCGCGCGGATCCTACGGATCAGCGCATAGCCGTCCTCTCCGGGCATGCCGATGTCGCTCACCAGCACGTCCGGCGTCGCGCGCTGGAGCGCGCTCATCGCTTCCGCCGCCGAGCTCGCGGGCGTGACCGATGCTTCGAGATCCTGGAACGCGCTGACGAGCAGCTCGCGCGCGTCGCTCTCGTCGTCGACGATCAGCACGCTCACGCCGTCGAGGCGCGGGACGTCCTGCAGCGTCGGAGCGAGCGACGGACGAGCGATCGCGACGACGGCGCGCGCGCCGCCCGTGGGCGCGATCGACGGGATCCGCACGATGAACGTCGCCCCCCGCCCCTCGCCCTCGCTCTGCGCCTCGACCGTGCCGCCGTGCAGCTCGACGATGTGCCGGACGATCGTCAGCCCGAGGCCGAGACCGCCGTGCGCGCGCGTCTTGCCCGAGTCCGACTGACGGAACCGATCGAACACGTGCGCGAGGAAGTCGGAGCGGATGCCGGCGCCGCTGTCGGTCACGCGGATGACGACGTCACCCCCCAGCGTGCCGAGCGCGATCTCGATGCAGCCCTCGGCAGGCGTGAACTTCACTGCGTTGTTGAGGAGGTTCCAGACGACCTGCTGCAGCCGGCCGGGATCGCCGTGCACGCACGCGCCGGCCCCCCCGGCGAGGTCGGTGACGAGCGTGATCCGCTTCGCCTCCGCCTGCGGGCGCACGCCCTCGACCGCGATCTCGACGACGTCGCCGATCGCGATCTGCGAGGGCGCCAGCCGCAGCTTTCCGCTGACGATCCGGCTCACGTCGAGGAGATCGTCGATCAGCTGGGTCTGGATCTGCGCGTTGCGCTCGATGATCTCCATCGCGCGCGCGTGCTTCTCCTGCGGCAGCACCCCGGCGCGCAGCATCTTCGCCCAGCCGCTGATCGCGTTCAGCGGTGTGCGCAGCTCGTGCGAGACCGTCGCGAGGAACTCGTCCTTGGTGCGGTTCGCGTGCTCCGCGCGACCGCGCTCGAGCCGGGCCTGCTCGTACAGGCGCGCGTTGTCCACCGCCATCGCGCTCCGTCGCGCGAGCTCTTCGCCGAGCGCGAGATCGTCGCTCGCGATCGACGGCGCCGCATCGCGCGAGGCGAGGACGAGCGCGCCGAGCGGGTGCTCGCGCGCCGAGATCGGGATCACCACCCACGTCGCTCCGCCGAGCGCTTCGATCAGCTCGGCGCGCTCGCGCTCGTCGTCGCTCGCGCACATGACGGGATCCGCGACGTGCGTGCGCTCGCTGCAGACGGCGGCATGGATGCCCAGGACGTCACGCTCGTGCGCGCCCGGGCGTGACCACCACGACGCGAGCGCGGCCTCGCACGACGGGACGCGATGGGCGGACGCGATGCGCTCCATCGTCCCGGTCTCGGTCGTCAGGTCGATGGCGGCCCAGTCGCCGAGCGCCGGCACCGCGAGCTGCATCACGCGGCCGAGGGCGTCGCGGAGGTCGAGCGAGGATGCGAGCGCCTTGCTGGCGTCCGCGAGGAAGCGATGGCCTGCCGACGCGCGCTCCGCGTCTCGCCGGGCCCGGGTCTCGGCCTCGAACAGCGCGTCGCGCTCGGCCTCGACG
>JALYRN010000950.1 GCA_030855295.1 Myxococcota bacterium
GGACGAGCTCGCGCGGTTCGCGCCCGGGCTCGATGCGCGCGCGCATCGCGGCGGACGGCGAGGCCGCGCACCGGCGGTCGCCGCGGGCACGGTGATCGTCACGAGCTACGACGTGCTCCTGCGCGATCGCGAGGCGTTCGGAGAGCTCGCGTTCGCGACCCTGATCGCCGACGAGGCGCAGGCGATCAAGAACGCGCGCACGCAGCGGGCCCGCGCGACCGCGACGATCGACGCGGCGTTCCGGGTCGCGCTGTCGGGCACCCCCGTCGAGAACCGGCTCGCCGATCTGTGGAGCCTCTTCCATCTCGTCGCACCGGGTCTGCTCGGGAGCTGGGCGCGCTTCCGATCGCGCTTCGCGATCCCGATCGAGCGCCACGAGGACGCCGAGCGCGCCGCCCTGCTGCGCGCGCTGATCGCGCCCTTCGTGCTGCGCCGCACGAAGCGAGAGGTCGCGAAGGAGCTGCCGCCGCGCACCGAGGTCGTGCATCGCGTCGAGCTCTCGACGGCGGAGCAGGATCTGTACGGGGCGGCGGTGCGGCAGGCCCGGCGCGCGATGCGGCGCACCGGCGACGGCCATCCGCGGAGCGTTCGCCTCCTCGCCGAGCTCACGCGCCTGCGCCAGCTCGCGTGTCATCCGCGGCTGGTCGTCGAGGACGCGCGGATCGAGTCCTCGAAGCTCCACGCGCTGGTGCAGCTGCTCGAGGACGTGCTCCCGCGCGGCCACCGCGTGCTCGTGTTCAGCCAGTTCACGAGGCACCTCGATCTCGTGCGCGAGGCGCTCGACGCGCGCGGCATCGCGTCGCTCACGCTCGACGGCTCGACGCCGGTGGCCGAGCGCGCGCGGCGCGTGGAGCGCTTCCAGCGCGGCGAGCCGGCGGTGTTCCTGATCTCCCTCAAGGCGGGCGGCACGGGCCTCAACCTGACGGGCGCGGACTACGTCGTGCACCTCGATCCGTGGTGGAACCCGAGCGCCGAGGATCAGGCGAGCGATCGCGCGCACCGCATCGGCCAGGAGCGGCCGGTCACGATCGTGAAGCTGGTCGCACAGGGCACGATCGAGGAGACCGTGCTCGCGATGCACGAGCACAAGCGACGCCTCGCCGGGTCCGTGCTCGCAGGCACCGCGACTCCGACCCCCCTCGACGAGGCGACGCTCGAGGTGCTCCTCGCCCGCTGATCGGCGCTCAGGCCGGCTCGACCGCGCGCTCGATGATCAGGGCGGCGATGCCGTCGATCGGGGCATCGCCCGAGGCCAGGCCCGCCTCGACGACGCTCCGCGGCATCCCGTAGACGACGCACGACGACGCGGACTCGACGATCACCTCGCCGCCCGCCGCACGGATCGCGCGCGCGCCGCTGGTGCCGTCGTTCCCCATCCCCGTCAGGACGACGCCGAGGACACGGCCGGCGGTGGCCGCGCTCTGGAACAGCACGTCGACCGAGGGACGGTGCGCCGTCCCGAGCGGCTGCACGTCGAGCCGCCCGACGAGCCCGCTGCGTGTGCGCCCGACCACGAGATGCATGCCTGCCCGCGCGATCACGACGCGACCGGGGCGGAGCTCGATGCCGTCGTGTGCCTCGATGACCTCGAGCGCGCACGTCTCGTCGAGACGCCTCGCGAACGCGTCCGTGTACCCGACAGGCATGTGCACGACGAGCACGATCGGGGCAGGAAAGCTCGCCGGGAGCGACTCCAGCACGCGCGTGATCGCGCGCGGGCCGCCGGTCGACGCACCGATCGCGACGACGTCCACGCGCGCGACGCCGGTGGGGACCGGCACCGGGATCACCGGCACGGGGGCGGGATCGGTCGCAGGACGCGCGTCGCCGGCGAGCAGCACCGCCCTGACGACCTCGGCTCCGATCTCGTAGAGGCGATCGGTCGCCAGCGCCGTGGGCTTCTGCACCGAGGTGATCGCGCCGGCTTGCAGCGCCCGCACCACGAGATCGCTGTCCTCCGCCGAGCTGCTCACGACGACCGCGCGCGGCCCGTCGGTGCCCAGCTCGGTGAGCAGCCCCAGGCCGTCGAGGTGCGGCATCACGAGATCGACGGTGATCACGTCGGGACGGAGCGCCGCGATCTTCTCGAGCGCGTCGAGACCGTCGCGCGCGGTGCCGACCACCTCGATCGACGGCGCCTGCGCGAGCACGTCTCGCAGCACCTTGCGTGCGAACGCGGAGTCGTCGCACAGGAGCACGCGTAAGGGCCGTCTCATGCGGGGCTCGCGCGGTAGAGGAACACGCCGCCGCGCTCGACGCAGGCGAAGAGGCTTCCGAAGCGGAGCAGCGACTCCGACGCGCCGATCAGGAGCTCGCCGCCGGATCGCAGCGCCTCTCCGAGCGAGCTCACGACGCAGCGGACGGTCTCGTCGTCGAAGTAGATCAGCACGTTGCGGCACGCGATCGCGTCCAACGTCCCGAGGGCCGCGACCTCCTCGGGGACGGCGATGTTGACCCGACGCCACTCGATCCGCGCGCGGAGCGTCTCGTCGACGATCGCCTGGTCGGCCTGGACCGAGATCCAGGGCGGCGCTCCCTCCGGGATCGCGCGGTGCGCGCGCCGGCCGTACTGACCGCGACGTGCGCGGTCGAGCGCCCGCGCGCTGAGATCGGTCGCGACGATCTCCGCGTCGTCGAGCACGCCCGCGCGGGCGAGCAGGATCGCGATCGTGATCGGCTCCTCACCGGTCGCGCAGGCGGCGGACCAGATCCGGATTCGCTCGCCCGCACGCGCGCGTGCGATCAGCGGCTCGAGCCACACCTCGAGCCCTCGGCTCTCGCGGAAGAAGTACGTCTCGCCGACGACGAGCGCGTCGATCAGTGCGCTGAGACCACTGCCGTCCGAGTCGCCGTACCGCAGCTCGTAGTAGAGCTCGAGCACGGAGTCGAAGCCGCGCTCGGCGGCGTGGTCCTGGAGCTTCTGCGCGAAGATCGTTCGATCGGTCTCGGGGTGGTGCAGCCCGGTGCGCTCCTCCACGAAGCGCGCCAGCAACGTCAGGACCTGGAGCGGAACGACGTCGCTCATCGTCGGGCGAGCCCATGCGCCGCGAGCCTGCGCACCTCCGGGTCCTCGTCGGATGCGAGCGCTCGCTCGAGATGCCCGAGCGTCTCGCGCGTCGCGACCACGGCGAGCGCTGCCGCCGCCGCGCGCCGCGCGTGCACCGAGGGCATCGCG
>JALYRN010000153.1 GCA_030855295.1 Myxococcota bacterium
GAGACCGGCTGCGCGCGCGTGCGCGGGACGGAGCGGGCCTTTCCCGCGTTGGTGCGGCCCAGATCGGGGAGCGGCGGCGCGTCGGGCGCGGCGTGCTTCGGGGGCCGGTTCATGGGCGAACGCGCGAGTATACCTCGGCCGTCGGGCGCCGCGCGCGAACGTCGCAACGGCGACACCGGGACCGAGGAGCAGGAGGATGGACATGAAGATCGAGCGGATCGACGAGGCGCTGTTCGCCGCGACGCTGGCGCGCGCGGCCGAGTCGGCCCGCGGGCGCACCAACCACAACTTCCATCCGAGCCTCGACGACAACCCGCACCGCTTTCTCAACGTGATGCAGCGCGGCACGTACGTGACGCCGCACCGTCACCTCGATCCGCCGAAGAGCGAGAGTTTCGTGATGCTGCGCGGCGAGATCGCGTTCTTCGTCTTCGACGATGCGGGCGCGATCGAGCGCTGCGAGATCCTGAGCGAGCCGGGGGATCACGCGCACGCGTGCGGGATCGATCTCGGTCCCGGCGTCTGGCACTCGCTGGTCGTGCGGAGCGAGACCGCGATCTGCTTCGAGGTGAAGCCCGGCCCGTACCACGCCGCGAACGACAAGGACTTCGCGCCGTGGGCGCCGCGCGAGGGGGACCCGGGCTGCGATGCGTATCTCGCCTCGCTGCTCACGCGGGCCGGGCTGGAATCCTGAAATCTGGACGCGTTTCGCTCGGTTGGCGACAGTCGCGGTGCCGATGTCGCGCACCACGACGTTCCTCGCCTGGCTCCTTCCACTCTCGCTGCTGATCGGATCGATCATCGCGGTCCCGCTGCTGGTCACCGGCGACCAGGGGCTGCCGCGGTATCGCGCGCTCCGCGACGAGCTCGCCGAGGTCGAGCGGATCAACGAGCGCACGCGCGAGGAGGTCCGCCACCTGCACATCGAGGCGCGCGCGCTGCGGAGCGACGAGCGCGCGATCGAGCGCGTCGCGCGCGACGAGCTCGGGATGGTCCGGGACGGCGAGATCGTCTTCCAGTTCCCGGAGTGACGCTCCTCGCGCCCGACCGGCGCTCTACCCCTGCGTGGGCGTGGGCTTGGTCCAGCGCAGGACGGGCTTGCGCGCGGCGCGCGTCTCGTCGAGCCGGCGGAGGCGCGTCAGGTGCGGCGCCTTCTTCACGTGCTCGGGGTTCTCGTGGGCTTCCTTGCTGATGCCCTCCATCGCCTTCACGTAGCGATCGAGCGCCTGCCGCGTCTCGGTCTCGGTCGGCTCGACGAGCATCGCGCCCTTCACGACGAGCGGGAAGTAGACGGTCGGCGCGTGGAAGCCCCAGTCGAGCAGGCGCTTGGCGACGTCCATCGTCGTCACGCCGGTCTTCGAGAGGTGCTTGTCGTTGATGACGACCTCGTGCATGCACATCGTCGGATACGGGACGTGCCACGTCTCGCCGAGGCGCACGCGCAGGTAGTTCGCGTTGAGCACGGCGAGGTCGGTCGCCCCCTTGAGGCCCTCGGCGCCCATCTCGCGCAGGTACGCGTAGGCGCGGACCATCATGCCGAAGTTGCCGTAGAACGAGCGCAGGCGGCCGATGCTCTTCGGGCGGTTGTGCTCGAGGTGGTAGGTGCCGTCGTGCGACTTCTCGACGCTCGGCGTCGGCGCGTAGGGATCGAGCACGCGCTTGTAGCCGACCGGCCCGCAGCCGGGGCCGCCCCCGCCGTGCGGCGTCGTGAACGTCTTGTGCAGGTTGAACTGCATCACGTCGACGCCGAGATCACCGGGCCGCGCGCGGCCCATCAGCGCGTTCAGGTTCGCGCCGTCGCCGTACACCAGCGCGCCCTTGTCGTGCACCATCCGCGCGATCGTCGGCAGGTGCTTCTCGAAGAGCCCGACGGTGTTCGGGTTCGTGATCATGATCGCGGCGACGTCGTCGTCGAGCACCGCGGCGATCGCCTCGGGGTGCACGATGCCGTCGTCGCCCGCGGGGAACGCGACCGTCGTGTAGCCGTTGAGCGCGCAGCTCGCGGGGTTGGTGCCGTGCGCGGTGACCGGCACGAGCACCTTGCGAGGCGAGCGACCCTGCGCGTGGTGGAACGCGCGGATCATCATCAGGCCGGTGAGCTCACCCTGCGCGCCTGCCGCCGGCTGCAGCGTGACGCGGTCCATGCCGCAGATCTCGGCGAGGCCCTTCTCGAGCCGGTACATCAGCTCGAGCGCGCCCTGGATCATGTGCTCGGGCGCGTACGGATGAAGGCGCGCGTAGCCGGGCAGGCGAGCCGCCCACTCGTTGACCTTCGGGTTGTACTTCATCGTGCACGAGCCGAGCGGATACATCGCGTTGTCGATCGCGAAGTTCATCGTGCTCAGGCGCACGTAGTGCCGGAACGCCTCGGGCTCGCTGACCTCGGGCAGGCCGGCCTGCTCGCTCGGGTCACGCGCCCCGTCGCCGAAGAGCGCCTTCGGATCGACGTCCGGCACGTCGAGCGCCGGAAGCGATGCCGCCGTGCGGCCCGCGGCACCACGCTCGAAGATCAGCGGCTCGGCCCACTGGATTCCCGACCTCGCAAGACCCGGCATCGTCGCTCCTTCGAAGGCCCCCGAACCGTGACGGCGCGAGATACTGGGGCTTGGGAGCATGCTGCGCAAGATGCTCCGATTCGTGCAGAATGCGCCGCGATGACTTCGCTCCGCACCGACATCCTCCTCGCGCTCGTGGTCGTGCTCGCTCCCCTCGGGATCGCGGGCTGCGGCGGCGGGCAGTACGGCTACGCGCACACCTACGAGCCGCTCGGCGACGAGCGCGCGTACATGGATCGCGCGGTCGAGCTCTCGTACGAAGAGGTGCGCCGCACGCGGCCCGAGCTGCAGCAGATGGTCGGCTGGTTCGGCGTGGTGACCGAGCCGCCGCAGATGCAGGAGGACGGACGGGCGCGCGTCGTGCTCAGCCTGCGCGCGCACCAGGACCGGCACCTCTGCGAGACCTCGAGCGCCGACACCTGCCGGGTCACGGTCTCGGCGCGCGAGGTCGGTCCGTTCGTCGCGCTGATCCCGATCCGCGAGGAAGACCGCAGCGGACCGCGCCGCCTCTGGACCGGCTCGCTGCTGAAGGTCTACGGCGCCGCGACGGGGGAAGAGGAAGAGACGAGCGGGCCGATCCTGGTGGCGGACTGGTACCGACACTGGCCCCCCCACTACTACGTCACGACCGCGTCGTCAGGCAGCATGCGACAGTGAGAGCGAGAAATTCGCGCACGATCGTACCGCAGGGCTGTTCGACGCGGGTGCGCGCGCGATATAGTTCCGGTTCCTGATGACGCTGTCCGGACATGCGCGCCCACCCGCGATGGAGTCGGCCCCGGGCCGGCTGACCGTCGAGCGGTTGATGCGAGCGGCGGCTGGGATGCTCGAGGTGCCGATCGCGGTGTGCTTCGCGATCGAGGGTGAGAACGCGCGCTGTGTCGCGAGCGCGAGCGACGCCGCGCGCGATGCCGGCATCGACGAGGTCGTCCCGTCGCGCCGGCTCCGAGTCGAGCGAACGCGCGTGGTGCCGCACGTCGGCCGTGGCCCGGCGGCGCCCGAGGTCGCGCTCTTCGCGCCGGGGACGATGCCGCTCGCGATCGCGACGGTGCCGATCTTCGGTGAGCACGACGAGCAGATCGCGACGCTGCTGTTCGCCGATCTGCGCCCGCGCCCGGACCTCAGCGAGCGTCGTGTGCTGGCGATCGACGAGCTGTGCCCGCTGATCGCGTCGGCGCTCGCGTCGCTCGTGGCGCCGGCGCACGAGGTCGCCGCGCCGGGCTCGGCCTCCGCGAGCGCACCTCGCCGGCGAAACTCGTCCTCGCAGCACGCGCCGCGCGCCGACGCAGTGACGGGCCTGCCCGATCGCGCGTACGTCCACCACGAGACCGATCGGCGGATCGAGCGCGCGGGCGCGCTCACGCACGGCATCGCGCTCGCGATCGTGTCGCTCGATCGCTTCCGGCGCGTCAACGACTCGCTCGGGCACGCGCTCGGAGATGCACTGCTACGCCAGGTCGCGCAGCGGTTGCTCTCGAGCGTCGACGAGGGCGACGTCGTCGGGCGGCGAGGCGGCGACGAGTTCATCGTCGTGCTCGACGACATCCCCTCGGGGAGCTCGCCGCTGCCGCGCGTCGATCGCCTGCACCAAGCGATGCGCGAGCCGTTCCACGTCGGCGGCAACGAGATCATGCTGACGGCGTGCATCGGCATCTCGCGTCACCCCGAGGACGCCAGCGAGTCGACGACGCTCCTGCGGTACGCCGACATCGCGCTGCACCAGGCCAAGAACGAGGGCCCGGCGCGCGTGAAGGTGTTCGACGCCTCGATGCAGCAGACCGCGCGCGAGCGGCTCGATCTCGAGCACCAGCTGCGCGAGGCGATGCGCTCGGGGCAGCTCTCGATGCACTACCAGCCGAAGTACGCGATCCCTTCGCGCAAGATCGTGGGCGCCGAGGCGCTGCTCCGGTGGAACCACCCGCGCCGCGGCATGATCAGCCCCGGGCGCTTCATCCCGGTCGCCGAGGAGAGCGGGCTGATCGTGCCGATCGGCACGTGGGCGCTCAACGAGGTGTGCCGTCAGACCAAGCGCTGGCTCACGTCGGGGCTCGAGGTCGGTCGGGTCTCGGTCAACGTCTCGGGGCTGCAGTTCACGCGTCACGACTTCGTCGGCACGGTGACGCGCGCGATGCGCTCGGCGAGCCTCCCGCCGACGTCGCTCGAGGTCGAGCTCACGGAGACGATCGTCATGGGCGACGTCGAGAGCGCGATCGGGCGGCTGGGTCAGCTGCGCGCGCTCGGCGTGCGGGTGTCGATCGACGACTTCGGGACCGGCTACTCGTCGCTCGCGTATCTGCAGAAGCTGCCGGTCGACGTGCTGAAGATCGATCGCTCGTTCGTGCAGGAGCTCGACCGCGAGGGGATGCCAGCGCAGCAGGCGCGCTCGCTCGCGCAGGCGATCACGTACCTCGGGCACCAGCTCGGGCTCGACGTGCTCGCGGAGGGCGTCGAGACCGAGGCGCAGCTCGATCAGCTCACGAACGTCGGGTGCGACGAGGTCCAGGGCTACCTGCTCGGACGGCCGATGGCGGCCGACGCGTTCGAGCGGCACCTGATCGGCGATTGAGCCCACAGGAGGGCTCGGCCGGAGGCGCGCGCCTCACGGACGGGTGCGAAGTGATGCGAAGTTATGGGGGGTTGGCCGCGGGCGGCGAATACGCCAGTGGTTTCGCTATGTTGCGGAAGCGGTGCGTGTCCCTCCTCCGGGGAGGGTGGTGAGGAGCCAGGTTTCGGCGGGGGTGGGGGCGGAGGGCCGCGAGCGTGGCGTCGAGGACGCGCACCGCCACTTCGGAGTCGAGGACGATCGCGCGCGCGGTGAGGAGCTCGGCCGCGAGCGGGGCGTGGCGGCGCTCGATCGCGATCGCACGCGCGATGCCCCGCGCTCCGATCGGTGCGGCGCCCCGCGCGTCGATCAGCACCGCGAAGCGCTCGCGACGCGCATAGAAGCGCTCCGCGTCCACCGCGAACGCGTCGAGCGACGCGAGGCTGACCGCGACCTGGGGCCAGCGAACGCGCAGGATCGGCCAGTCGCGATCGTCGATCGCGATGTCGCCGCTCACCCGTCGAGCCAGCGCGCGAGCACGACGATCGGCGCGAGCACGGCACGGACGACCGCACGCGCGTCGTCGTCGTCGCGGATCTCGTCGGCGAGCGAGGGGCCGATCGCCTCGTACGCCGACACCAGCGCACGACCGATCGCGTTGCTCCGCAGGTGCCGATCACGGAACCGACGCAGCGACGCGATCTCCGCCGCCATCGGCGTGCCGTACGCCGCGGTCGCGACGAAGCAGGGCGAGACCGTCGTGAACTGGATCGACGGCGTGACGTACTCCGCGACCGCGATCGGGCCGGGATCGTTGCAGTCGTCGATCGCGCGCACGCCGACCCAGTACCGCGTCTCGGGCGCGAGCCCGCCGAAGTCGACGCTCACCGTCGAGCCCGCAGCGAGGTCGGCCGGCACCATCAGCGCGACGCTGTCGAGGCTCGCGGCGTTCGCCGGCAGCGCCGCGGCGAAGGTGTCCTCGCCGTCGATCGGATGCGTCGAGACCCGCACCTCGTAGCGCGCGATCGCGAGGTCGTCGTCGGGCGCGCGGAACGACAGCGCCGCGAAGCGATGCGCGTCGCGCGTCTCGTGGTACGGCGCGATCGCGAGCTCGTCGATCGCACCGGGGGCCGAGTTCGTCTCGCACACCTCGGGCCCGATCACCGTCACCCGCAGACGCCAGCCCTCGCCGCCACCGTCGCCGCCACGGATGCGCAGTCGATCCGCGCCGCTGCCCGGCGCCGCTCCGGGATCGTCGGTGATCGTCGAGTCCATGCCGCGCATCTGCGCCGCGTCCTCGCCGAACCCGCTCAGCGATCCGTAGCCGCTCGGCGCCGCGGTCTGCTGGCGATCGGCGCCCGGCCCGACGGTGAACGGCACCGAGTACACGACCGACGGCTGACCGCGGTACGGATAGCCGTACCCGATCGCCCAATAGTCCCAGTGCTCGCGGTAGTCGGGCGTGCCGGGCATCGGGTTGGTCGGCGTCGGGTACTGCGCCGGCCCCCAGCTCTCGTTGTGATCGCCCTCGGTGTTGATCTCGACGAAGACGACGTAGTCGCCGTCGCCGAGATCCTCGGGCCACGTGATCATCAACCGCTGGAGCGCGTCGCCCTGCGGCGTCGCCATCGTCACCGCGTCGATGTCGGGCATCACGCGCCGCACGTCCGCGACGAATCCCGCGACGTCGGGCGAGTCGAAGCAGCCCGTCGACGTGCAGCGCGTGACGTCGCGCCGCGGCGGATAGAGCGAGTGCTCGTCGAGGCGGCGCTGCACCGTCGTGCCGTCGCGCGTCTGCTCGGGCTCGAAGTAGCCGGCGCTGACGTCCGCCTCGGTGACGAAGCGACCCTTGTCGCTGTTGAAGATGCTCGCGCAGCTGACGGCGTCGAGCTCCTCGTCGCCGCCCGCGAACGAGAGGCAGTAGTAGTCGTCGCGCGAGTGATCGCTCGAGCTACGCGACGCGTGCCCCTCCGAGGTCCGGTCCTGGAAGATCACGCGACGGAACCGCTCCGCGCCCGCCGCCGCCGCGCGACGATGCGCCCACACCGGCAGCACGCCCTCGCGCCGCCCGTACGGCCAGCGGAACCCGCTGTTCATCTGCGACGCGCCGGGGCGATTGCCGATCCCGCGGTACGCCACCGCCTGCGTCAGCGCGAGCGTGCGCACGAAGGTGCCGTCCGGCCGCTCGATCCAGATCGCGATCTGCGCGCGCTCCGTCGGCACGTACTGCACCTCGACGAGGCGCTCCTGCGCGGACGCGCGCGTCCCCGACGCCGCGAGCGCGACCACCAGCAGACCAAGCGAGAGGACGTTCGAAGCGCGGCTCCGCATACGGCGAAGCACGACTCTAAGGTGCTCGCGTCCCGCCCTCAAGGCGCGTTCGAGCGAGCCGATGGCGCCGCCTCGTGGGAGTGGCAGGATGGGCACACGCTCTCTCTTCTCCCGAGCGTGTCGGCGGGGGCGGTAGGCATGCGCAGCCGGTGGTCCTCGGTCGTGTTCGTGTTCGTGATTTCGGTCGGGTGCGGGGCGTCGTCTCGATCGACGTCACCTCCGGACCGGCCGGTCCGCGAACGCGCGGAGATCCGCCTTGACCCGCCGACGTCTCATCGACGGGGATCGCACCCGCCGGCCGCGTCTTCGCGCTGTCACGGGCCCCCCGACGCGATGCCGTCCGCGCTGATCGTCGAGATCGAGGAGCCGTGGCCAGAGCCGAGCGGGCACCCCGGCCGCATCGTGCTCACACCGACCGATGGCGCGCCCCGTCGATCGCTCGTGCGTGTCAGCGTCTCTGACGGTCGGACCGAGCCGCTCGCGCCCGAGCCGCCGTACCGCGAGGCTTCCGATGCGCGCGCCCTCGACGGCGGCGCTTGGCGCTACTTGCAGTGGCGCGACGACGAGTCGGCCGACACCGTGCTCCACGACGGCCGCGGCGCGAGGTCCGTGCGAGCCGGCGGGATGGGCCGTCACCCCGCCCTCGGGGGCTACTTCACCGACCGCCGCGCGCCGGTGACCGACGACGGTCGCTTCGCCGTGATCGCGAGCGAGCACGAGGGCGAGCCGTGGTCGGTCGTCGAGGTCTCGTCGGGCGCGGAGATCTTGGATGTCCCGATCATCGGCAGGCCGTCGGTCTTCCTGCGCGAGGACGGAGGCGCTGTGCTCGCGTGCGCGGCGCGCGGCGACGCGGTCGAGGTCGCACTCGCGGTTCGTGGCGCCGTGCCGGTGCGCACGACAATCGCCGGTGGCCGCCGCTGTGTGGCCGCGAACCGCGATCTCTCGCGGCTGATCATCGTTCGCGGCGGGGCGGACGAGCGACTGGAGGTCCACGCGTCGCGCGGCGACCTGCCCATCGTGCCGCTCGGCGAGGTGGGCGAGAGCGCCTTCGATCGATGTGGCGCAAACGTGTTCGTCGCGTCGAGCGCAGCGGACGGCACCACCGCGCTGCGGGTCGCCTCGCTCGAGGACGGCACCACGCGCGCGCTCGCCGAGCTCGGCGATGTGTGGTCGATCGCGGTGACGCGCGAGGGGTGGGTCCTGGCCGTCGCGCTTCCTTGGGAATCCGAGCATTCCGACAGTTCGGGACGCGCGTGGCTCGTCCCGCCCGATGGTGGTCCGCCGCGCGAGATCGCGCTCCCTCCCCACGCGGCGCTCGTAACCGCGATCCCGTGATGCCCCCGTCGTCGCGCCTCGAGCGCTCGTCGAGAATCGAGATCGCCGGGCCGGCCTTCACTCCGGCGCGCGCTCGGCGAGCACGAACAGGTGCCCGGTGTCCCAGCTGGTCGCGTAGAGGCGCGGCGCCGGGCCAGGATCCATCGCCAGCCCCACGATGCCGCTCGCGCCCGGGACGTCGTAGTTGCGGTGCCGCCGGCCCACCGTGTCGACCAGCGTGACGTCGCTCGACGAGAAGTTCGCCACACCGACCCAGCGCCCATCGCCGTTCCTCGCGATGGTGCGCGGGTTGCGCCCCGTCAGCGCGGTCCCGAAGCGCCGCCCGGTGCGCGCGTCGTAGAAGCCGATCGTGCCGAGCGAGCAGGTGACGAACATCGTCGCGTCATCCGGCGAGAGCAGCAGGTGCCGCGGCATCTCGCAGGTCTCCCAGCGCGACGCCTCTCGCGGCGTGCCGGCGGCGAACGCGTGCACGACGTCGCCGCGGAACGCCGCCGCCAACAACGTGCCGTCCTCGCGCAGCGCGAGCCCACGCGGCTGGCGCTCGGTCGCGAGCCGCCGCACCTCACGGCCCTGCGCGACGTCGACGACCGACACCGACCAGTCACCGTAGTTCGCGACGTAGAGCGTGGCGTCGTCCGGCGAGAGCACCATGAACTTCGGGTGAACGCCGGTCGTGATCTCGGCGCGCACGGTCGCGCTCGCGACGTCGATCACCTCGACCACCCCGCGCCGGAAGTTCGAGACGTAGAGCGTCGCTCCGTCGCTCGACCACACGCTCTCGACCGCGTTGCCCGCGAACTCGATCACCGCAGTGCGCCGCATCGTCGCGGCGTCGTAGAGGAACACGCTCTCGGCGTCCGGCCGGCCGAAGTTGCAGACCGCGAGGCGCGTGCCGTCGGGCGAGACGCTGACGCTCTTCGGCAGCACGCCGGTGCGCACCCGCGCGACGACCTCGAGCCGCGGTCCGCCGTGACGCGTGTGGAACGGCTCGACCTGGGTCGCCGTGCCGAAGTGGTCCCCGGCGTCGCCCGACGGCGATCGATCGGACGCCGCGTCCTGCCCCGCGCCCGGCGACGCGGACGCGGCGATCACCGCCAGCGCCGAGATCGTCAGCGCGAGCCTCGATCGAGCGCGCGCGCTCATCCGTCGGACGGCCCCGAGCCGGCGTCCGTGCCCGGCTCGTCGCCGGTCGCGATCGCGCGACCGCTTCGCGACCACTCGCTGAACGAGCCGACGTACAGCTTCGCGCCGCCGAGCCCCGCGCGCTCCATCGCGAGCAGCGTGTGGCACGCCGTGACCCCCGAGCCGCACGCGACGATGACCTGCTCCGGCGCGCGTTCTCCCAGCAGATCCCGATACTTACGAGCGAGCTCGGCAGCCGGCAGGAAGCGCCCGTCGGGCCCGAGGTTCGTCGCATAGGGCGCGTTGACGGCGCCGGGGATGTGACCGGGGCTCGGGTCGAACGGATCCGCCTCGCCGCGATAGCGGGACGGATCCCGCACGTCGATCACGAGGCGCTCGGGATCGCGCGCCGCCTCGGCGACCTCGCGGAGATCGGCCTGCGGCCGCGACCACGCCTGCAGCGGCTTGGGCGAGCGCAGCGTCGGTCGCGGCGCGCGCGTGC
>JALYRN010000154.1 GCA_030855295.1 Myxococcota bacterium
CGTTCGCTCGCGCCATGCTCGCCCACGTGCGCGACGGCGCGCTCGTCGCAGGCCCGACGCTCGAGCTCGCGCGCGACATCGCAGCGCGTCGTTCCTCGCTGCGACCCGCAGCCGCGGTCGTCGCGCCGACGCCCGACGGGTTCACGGTGCTGCTCCAGGAGCAGGACACGCGCGATCCGAACGCCGACGTGGTCACGACGATGACGCGCATCGCGCGCGACGGTGCCGTGCTCGAGGCGCCGCACGAGGTGGCGATCCCGTGGGCGCTCGGCGCGCTCGCGTGGGACGGGCGCGGCTATCATCTCGCCGTGCTCTGGGGCGGGTGGGGCACGCAGCACGCCGGCTCGGCGCGCGTGTGTCTGGTGACGCTCTCGCGGGCCGGCGCGCCCGAGCAGCATCCGTGGTGGGCGTCGGAATTCGACGCGCTCTCCGACGTGCAGCTCGTGCAGCGCGCGGGGGGCGGCGCGATGCTCGTGGTCTGGCGGCGCAGCGACGGACGTCGCATCGCGATGCACGCGTCCACCGCGGCCGCGGGATGGAGCGTCGAGCCGCCGCCGGCGCTCGACGTCGCGCGCATCGCGCCGGACGCGCCGTTCGTGGTGATCCCCGAAGGCGACGGGGTACGCGTCGCGACGCCGTGACGAGGATGCGACAGCGCACCACGGGACTGAGGTGAGATGACACGCCTCAGCCGCCACGATCCCTCGGTTCTCGTGTGGTCCGAGCCTTGCTGAACGTCCGCCCGCCGACCGCGGCGAGCCTTTCACGGGGAAAGACCACGATGAACGCGACCGAGCTCATGGCCGACCAGCACGACGCGATCGAGGACCTGTTCCGCTCCGTCGACCGCGCCGACCCCCGCGACACCGCGAAGCTTCGCGCGCTCGCGCTCCGTCTCGCGGCGCACATGCGCATCGAGGAGGAGATCCTGTTCCCAGTCGCGCGCACGACGCGCGGCGACGTCGGCGAGCGCACCGTCTCCGCGCACGTCCTGCGACGGATGACCGCTGCGGACGGCGACCACGCCAAGGTCGCCAAAGTCGTCGAGCTCGCGGAGGCGCACCTCGCGACCGGCGACGACGTGAGCTCGCAGGCGATGGATCTCGACCTGCTCGAGGACATCGGCGACTCCCTCGCCACCATGTTCGAGGACGGAGTGCGCGCCTCGAACCGCGCGGCCCGCACGCGCCGCCGCCCGGTCGAGCGTCCCAGCACGATGCGCTCGGCCGCCCGCCGCAGCCGCTGACGCGCGAGGCGCTGCGTTCCAGCGCGCGTGCCGTTCGCGGGCGTCAGGGGTCAGCCCGGACCCCGCCTCGCGGCCCTCCTCCGCTGGTTAAATAACAGAATCTCCGCTTCAGTCGTGCCACGCGCTGTTTGTGCGGGCCCAGTTCATTCCGGCCCGAAACTCGAGGCTGCCGGGGTACGGCGTAGTAGCACCCACGCCGATCTCGATCGCGACGATCTGCTGCCGTTCGTCGAGCCCGCTCGTGGACGCCACGTAGAGCGTTCCGTCCGGGGTCAGCATGAACGCGCCATGGGTGAAGCGCATACCGACGACATCGGGATCGAGCGCCGCCTCGAGCTCGATCTCACCGTCGGTGTCGTAGACGGTGACCGCGGGAGGCGCAGGATCGCCGTTCTGCACGAACAGGAAGCCACCATCGGAAAGCTCGATCGCGGTGATCGAACTGTGCCCGGGCGGCAGGGTTCGGCGAAACACCGTCCCTCCATCGGGCGCGACGCGCTCCACGACGAAGCTGCCCGCGCTCAGCGTACTTACGAGAGCTGCGCAGTCGGACGTCGGCTGCCCCCCGCGAACGCCGGAACCCGGAAACCGTAGCTCGCGTACATCGGTGAAATCCGCGCCCGACCAGTACTCGATGCCATCGAGCGCCAGCGTCTCGGGCTCGAAGATCGCGCGCGACAAGCCGCATCGTTGCGACCAGGCGATCGTCGCGTGCGGAACCGGCAACCCAGCATCGTTGACGTCGACCGCGACCCGCGTAGCGAGCACAGTTCCCTCGCCGTCGATTCGATACGTCGCGGTCCCAGCGAAGATGATTTCGCCGTCTTGAGTTGCGAAGATGCTTCGGCTCTGGTGCCATCCGCTCGGGTCGTGCTCGAGAATCCACCGCGTACGACCATCGAGCACGCAGCTGGCGACGAGGCTCGATGTCGTGGGTGCCCATAGGATCGTGCCGTCTGGCATCAATGCCGGATCGGGCATCTGCCCGCCCGTGGGTCCAGACGGCCAACTCGCCCCCGGAAAAGCAGGAAGCGCGCCTGGAGCCTCGGAGGGGATTCCGCCGTACGAACCATCGCGTCCATCCAAGACCTGCATGTGCGCCGACATGCCCGGTTCCGACTGATCAACCAGCGTCTGGTCCGGCCCACGGATCCACATCCGGTTTGTCGAGACGATCCCGCTGGTCGCTCCGACGAACTCTCCTTGATGGTCGACGATCACCCGGTCGCGTTCGTAGCCGGCGAGGACCACGACGCCGCCATTGGCGGTTGCCATGAACGGATACGCATCGATAAAGAAGTCGGTCAGTCCCATCGCCGCGAACCGGGCAACGGCTCTCGGGTCGGCGGCGGGACGATACGTCCACCGCACTCCTCCGCGCGCGGTCGGGGAACGAGCAGGCGGTGAGTAGTCCATCGGCAGCGCAGCGCAGCGCACGTCCGGGTTCTCATAGATCACACGCGGCGCGAATGCCGGGCGCCAGTCTCGGGGATCGAGCGGCTCGCCGGTATCCAGCAGCTCCGCATCGGTGACGCGTTCGGCGTCCGACATCCGAGCGTCTTCGGGACCGCGGGCGTCACGTGCCCGAAAAAACGCGTCCACGCCCGAATCGGCGGACATCGGCCCGCCCGCGTCAGGGGAGCCGACATGCGTTGCCGTGCACGTGCACAGCAAAATCGCGGAGAGAACCACCGCGGATCGATGCTCGAGCCGCACGTCAGAGGCCGTAGTCAGGTGCGAGCACACACGAGGCGCGGTCCTCCCGATAGCCGCTCGGCGCCCATGTCATGCCCTCGTCCCGCAGCACGGCGCAGTATGCGTGCCTCATCATCGCCCACTCGTTGAAGTCCTCCGCGACCATGGGAACGACGCCGTCCACGCCCGGGGCTCGGCGTTCTCGGGCTTGGAACAGGCCATCGGGCGTCATGCATGCACTCCGATCACTCGTCACGCCGCCCCCTGCGAGCGTTAGACACGTGGTTCCCGTGGGGCACGGGTTCGTGCATCGTTGGACCTCGCTCCAGATGCCACGAAGACCCTGTGCACCCGTCGTGCTGCGGCTATCCCAGATTGCCTCGGTCGTGAATGCATGCAGCAGTGCGCCGTTGCGGAAATTCACGAGCGGCTCCGGTGCCGTCCACGTACCAACGAACGAGTTGTTCGGGCCGGTTACGACGAACGTCTCACCCGTCCTCGCGTTGCCCGGAATCTGCGACGCTGCGCGCCACATCACGACTGCCCGGTGATTCAGGGAGCCGCCCACGCGGTATCGCCTCACGCTGATGTTGCCGCGGCCCCACATCCAGAGCGACGGCTGCGGCAACTGCGCACGAAGGGACCACCCAGTAAAGTTCCGGTGCCAGATCTCGAGAGCGAACGTGCCGTCGCTGAGCCGACGACCAATCACCATGAACACACCACTGCCCGACAGCGAAAGCGTGCTGTTCTCCGCAGTCGTCATGGCGGGGGATCCAATGAGAGAATCGTCCGCGTTGCTGAGGACCACGGTCGCGCCGGACCAAACCCATGTACTACCCGAATACTGACCCACGCGTTCGATCAGATCGCCATTCTGAGCCCGATACGTCAAGAGTACAGTCTGGGTACCTCCGATACGAGCGAGTGCCGGAAACCCCGTGCCCGACGCCGTCGAAGGAAGGGTGCCCACGCCCGGCACCAACGCGTCCAAGTACTGGGTGGTTCCCGCGAGAAACCCCGTCCGCAGTCCTCCTCCGACAGTCCGCCACACAAGAACAACCCGCGGCGCACTCGAGAAGGTGATCGCATCCGCCGCTACGGCGACCGGTCGATTCGTGCCGCCGCCGTCATAGAACGAACTTTCGGTGCTGCCGACGAATGTGCACATCGGAAAGCGCGCGCCGGGACCGGCCGCCGGGTTTTCCGGGCAAACGTACGAAGTGCTACTGGTATACTCAAGCCGCGGAGTGACAGTAGTTCCCGACACCAGCCCGCCAACACGAAACCGATGCAGCGTGGAACCGGCCAGCACGAGTTCAGGCCCGCTCTCATGCATCCACTGGAACGGGCGGATGTCCTCGCGGAACGTCCGGCCAGGTCCTCCGGCGAGCCGCGCCTCCACCGTCACACCAGAAGTCGTGGAGTGTATACCGTCGTGGTTGAGGTCGATGCTTGGACACGAGGTCGCGAAGCTCACCCGTCCAGGATGCGACGAGCTCCATGCGTCGACGATGTCGTATCTATCGAACGGATTCAGCGGACAGGCTTCTGTCGCCGCGAGTGGGCGCATATCCGGGAGGAACCCCTCTGAGAAGCTGACTCTCGGGGCATCCACTCCGCCGAGTGCTGCACCCCCCACGTACTCATACGAGTAGTTCATTCGCGTCATGTAGTTCACGCGTTCGTTTCCGACAGCTGAGCTAGTACCGAGCGCATGGAGCCGTGTGTTGTTCGGCCCTTCGTGGTTGAGGCAGCCCTGGTGCCCGACCTCGTGGACCACGGATGAAACTCCCGACTCGTACGAAGCCAGGCCGCAGTTCGACGTTTGTCCGCCGCCCGCGCCTTGCGACTTGAACACGCTCCGGAAGAGCCACCTCCGCGCGGGAACCATGAACTGCTGACGCGGATCGAAACTGATGCACGTAAACTGGGCGACAGTGCCGCCGCACCCGCCGGCGGTCAAACAGCAAGTGCCTCCCGCACCCAGGCAGTTGGCGTCACTCGTGCAGGGCGGATTATCCGGGTAGCACGTCGATCCACCCCAATCGCCGCCGTCGGTGTCTTCAGGAAGCGGTGGATTCCCACTGCGCGAGCCGATATCGAGATGGGCCGCAATTCCGCCCATTCCGTCGCGATTCGGGAAACTCGCGGTGCTTGTCGTGTTGCGGAAATGGTGAGCGATTCGCGCAGCATCGTTGCGGTCGAGGGAGGCGGTTAGTCCGCCGGCACTTCCAGTGACTTCGTTGCATCCCGTTGTGGTCGGCGTGTCCCCGTTGTAGTCGACCTCGAGAAAGAGATCATAGTGAGCGGGGTTGGCCCCGTAGAGAGCCAAGCTCCCACCTGAAACGGGGGATCCACCCGACGAGTAGAGCTGGATCCCATAGAGCTCGACGTCGTCGCGAAGGCCATCGGAGTCCGAATCCCTGAGCGCCTGGCGGCACGCCGAACTCGGAGTCGAAGCGGTCGTGCAGTTCGGAAGCGTGGAGCATGCAATTCCTGCGTAGGTCGGCGTGGCCGCAGAATCACAAGTTCGGAGCGCGTCTTCGAGTCCGGCGCCCAGACGGTCGTTGTCCAAGTCCGTGCCGGCGCGCCAGATATTGTCTTCGACGACGTAGTCGTTTCGGAGCACTCGAAAGGCGCCTGCAGCGACAGCTTCGATCGGGCCAGCCACGACGGTGTACTGATTCCAGCTCGCCGGCACAGGATTGATGCCGTTGTACTCCGCGGTTCCCCCGACGCCGGTGCGGTGAGAGTCTATGTTGCCGGATCCGATCCAGGGGTCGGAGATCGGACCGTTGGTTACGATCTGCCAGTTCTGATCCAGAAGGTTGTTTCCCCCTGCGAAGACAATCACGTGAGACGACTCTCCCGCAGACGGTCGTTCAGTCGTTTCATACTGGACATAGTCGCCCGCTACGGTCTGGTTCACGCTGACGCCGCCGAACGATACGTTCTCCGCGAACCGCGTGAAACAGGTGGTTCGAACCTCCGTGGTCGTGTCGGAGCAGATGCCGAGCGTCACCGACGTTCCGAGACTGGCAATCTCCTCGATTATCACATCCCCCGTGCCCGCCTCGCTGGCGATCCACGACCGCGCCCAAACCCAGAAAATGCGCGCAGAAGGATAGACCGATGGATCTACGCAGAACCGACTGCAGCTGCGCATCAGATCGTACGACCCGTTCCCCGGCGTTGCGCAATCGTCCGCCCCCGCAAGCGTCGTTCCCGACGTCAGGAAACTGTCGCGAATGCTGAGTACGGTGTCAGCGGTCGTCGAGGTTTGTACCTCGTAGCATTTGCCAGGCTCGAGCGTGGGGGTAGGCCCCACGAACACGGGGGCGCCGACGGGATCGGTCATGACCCAGGCGGTCTGCGCGAACGCGACACGCGACGGCGCGGCAAGGAGCACGACAGCGGTGAGGATGACTCCCAAAGAATTAAGGTGCTTCACGGCGAATCTCCTCATCCGTGGGAGGTACAACCGCGATGCCTTCGGCGTCCGGCGTGAACGACTCGGCCCCCGGCGCGGGACGACCGCGAGCGGCGCGGGCGTGCGCATCGGCGATCGCCGCATGAGCGCGTTCGGCATTTGCCAGGTCGCCGGGTGTCGGTGCGTAGCGCTCGCCGCGGAGAGCGCGCGCGGCGAGCGCGTCAGCCGCATCGCGTCGACCGTCCTCCGTATCGAAGAGTCGAGCCCGAATTTCAGCGGCGGTAAGACGCATCGTTCCCAGATCAAGATCGCTATTCGACCGCAACGCAATCAACTCCATCTGCAGCCGAGCGGCGCGGACGGTGTTGCGCTCTTCGGCGTCATGCACGCCCTCTAGTTCGCGTGCGAGTGCCTCCTCGGCGCGTTCGACAGCGGCCGAATCCGGTGCGGGCAGAGCGCTCTCGCCAAGCGTCGTTGCCGTCGCCGTGCCGTCGGGCTCGCCTCGTGAACATCCTGCGCAGACCGCAAGCGCCGAGAGGCAGCTAAGCACTTTCCGTGTCAGTAACGTCATGGGGCTCCTCGCTCACCGAGCAGATTGTTCCGCCCGCCTAGCAGGGTGTTGAGATTCGTAAGTATCTGGAATCGCAACAAATCTCGGAGCCTGGCCGGAAATGATCTGATCGTGGCCGTACGGGACCGCGTGAGTTGAGGCACGATCGACTCGATGCGTGGCAAGCGTTCTCCGCAAGAGTCTCTCTTCGTTACCGTGAGCGTCGACAAAATGGTCGAGCAGCGGATGCCGAGTGACCATCCGCTGCGCCGGATCAAGGCCTATAGCGAAGATGTGCTCAAATCCCTGAGCGACGACTTCGACTCGCTGTACGCGAAGGGCGGTCGACCCTCGATACCGCCCGAGCAGATCCTGCTCGCACTTCTCTGGCAGGCACTGTTCTCGATCCGCAGTGAGCGGCTTCTCGAGGACGTGATGCGATACGACCTTCGTTGTCGTTGGTTCGTGGGTCTTCGTCTGGACGAGGAGCCGTGGGACCACTCGACGTTCTCCCGCGCGCGCGAGTCGCTGCGGCTTCAGGCGCTCACGCAGATGTTCTTCGAGAGACACGTCGAGTTCCTTCGTGCGGAAGGGCTCACGAGCAGTGATCATCTCTCGATCGACGGGACGCTTCTTGAAGCTCACGCATCGCAGAAGAGTTTCGTACCGAAGGACAAGTTCGACGATGATGGCAACCCACCGTCTGCCGGCCCCGCAGGTCGCAACGGCTGGGTCGACTTCAAGGGCAAGAAGCGGTCGAACGAGACGCATCGCTCCGTGACCGACCCGGAGGCGCGGCTCGCGTCGAAGGGTGCGGGAGCGAAGCCGTGCCACGAGCTCGACATCGTGACGGAGAATCGGAACAACCTCGTGGTCGACTTCACCGTCAGTGCGCCGGGCGGCTCGGCAGAGCGCGAGAATGCGCTTGCCCTCGTGAGCTTGCTCGTTGCGCGCGGACACAAACCGAAGACGGTTGGAGCAGATCGTGGCTACTCGAACGGAGACGATCTCGTTCTCGCCCTCGATGACATGGGCGTGACTCCGCACTTCGCGGTGCGCGACGATCGCCCCAACTCTCTCGCTCGTGCAACGATCGACGAGAGTGCATACGACATCAGCATGCGAAAGCGCATGCAGATCGAAGAAGTCTTTGCCTACGTCAAGCGCATCGCCGGCCTCGCGAAGCTTCGAGTCTGCGGAACGCTGCGGGTCTTCGGCCAGGCCGGGATCGCGCTGGCCGCGTACAACCTCACGCGTCACGCGTCGCTGACGCACGCGTGATCCCTCCAGGCCTATCCACATGAAATCACACAGCTTCATGCTCACGTAGCCCGACGTCCGTCCTCTTTTGCCGCAACGCGTGCTCGTTGCGATGGTGGTCCTCGTCTCGTCGGCTTTCTCAACACCCTGCTAGTCTCGACCTGTGCTCCACCGAATGCAAGGGGCGCAACCGGCAGCAGACAGCGCGGCCCCGAGAAACTGCTCCGCTACGTACCCCTCCGCGGCATGCGGCTGGTGCGCGTCGACGACGGCGCCGAGAACGACTGGATCACCGGCATCGCGGCGCGCGAGGGCTGGGCGAGCCTCTGGACCGGTGCCGCGGATACGCCGTCGGAGGGAAGCTGGCGATGGCCGGACGGCGCCCAGTTCTGGATGGGCGACGAGACCGGCGTCGCCGTGGGCGGGCTCTACGAGCGCTGGGCGACTGGAGAGCCGGACGACACGGGAGACTACGGCGTGCTCGGCGTCGCCGACCGCGAGTGGTCCGACTCGAGCGGCGGGACGCTCCCGTACGTCTGCGAAGCCTACTGAGCGGCGGGAAGCGCTCAGGGCGTCTTCTGCGCGGGCGTGGGCACGGCGGCGTCGCCGATCGCGACGACGCCCTGACGCTCCGGGTGCTTGCCCTTCACGTCGGCGTAGAACTCGCGGAGCTTCTCGAAGTCCGCGGCGATGTCGCCGCTGGGCTCGAGCACGGTGCCGAGCCCACCGCGCTTGTTCCCGTAGTCGAGGAACCCGAGCACGATCGGCACCTCGCTCTCGACCGCGATCCAGTAGAAGCCCGTCTTCCAGCGGCTCGCTGCGCCACGCGTGCCCTCGGGCGGCACGATCAGCAGCAGACGATCGCGCTGCTTCACCATGTCGGCGATCGCCTTCACCGCGTCGTTCTTCTTGCGCCGATCGACGCCGATGCCGCCCAGCGACCGCATGAAGCGGCCCCACACCGGCTTCTTGAAGAGCGTGTGCTTGCCGACCCACTGCATGTCGAGGTCGAGCGACCACGCGATCGCGAGCGCGAACGGGAGATCCCAGTTCGACGTGTGCGGCGCGGCGACGACGACCGCCTTGTCGACCGGCGGCGCGCCGCCGACGAGCTCCCAGCGGAACGCCGAGAGCCAGGCGCGGCCGAATGCATTTCGGAGTCGACGACGCAGCTTCATCGCGGTTGATCCTAGCGTAGCGACCACGGGCCCCGGCGTCACGGGGCGGGGTGATCGCGCGGGCGCGCTCGCGTACTCTTCGCGCCCACGATGCCGCGCTTCCCGCACGTCTCCTCCGCCTCCGAGGGCCTCACCGATGGCGTCTTCTCGCGGCTCGCCGCGCGCGCGAAGGAGCGCGGTGGGCGCGTCCTGCCGCTGCACGTCGGTGACACCTGGCTCGAGCCGCTCGAGGCCGCGCGCGCCGAGGCGCAGCGCACGGAGTCGCACCCGCGCCTGCACAACTACGCGCCGGTGCAGGGTGAGCCCGCGCTGATCGACGCGATCCTCCGCCACGTCGATCGTCGCGCCGGCGTGACGCTCGAGCGCGAGCGCGTCCAGGTGATGAGCGGCGCGACGGCGGGGCTCTCGGTGATCGCCGACGCGATGCTCGAGCCCGGCGAAGAGGTGATCGTCCCGGCGCCGTTCTGGCCGCTGATCCGCGGCACGGTGCGGCGGCGCGGGGCGCGCCCGATCGAGGTCCCGTTCTTCGATCGCCTGCGCGATCCCGCGTTCGATCCCGAGCGCGCGCTCGAGGATCGCATCGGACCGCGCACGGTCGCGATCTACGTCAACACGCCGCACAACCCGACCGGCGTGATGCTCTCGTCGCGCGCGCTCGAGGCGATCGGTCGGGTCGCGGCGCGCCACGATCTCTGGATCTTCTGCGACGAGGTCTACGAGGATCTCTACTTCACGCCCGAGCCGCCCGAGCCCGCGTGGACACGCCCCGACTTCCGCGAGCGCGCGATCGTCGTGCACTCGCTCTCGAAGGCGTACGGGCTCGCGGGGGCGCGCGTCGGGTTCGCGCACGGCCCCGCGGAGGCGATGACCGCGATCCGCGGCGTGCAGACGTTCTCGACGTACTGCGCGCCGCGGCCGATGCAGCACGGCGCGGCGAAGGCGCTCGACGAGGGCGGTTCCTGGCTCGCCGAGGCGCGCCGGCTCTATCACGAGGCGGCGATCGCGACGGCCGATGCGTTCGGG
>JALYRN010000951.1 GCA_030855295.1 Myxococcota bacterium
GCGACGCCCGCGCCCGCCTTCGCGCCTGCGCCTCCGACGCCCGCCTTCGCGCCTCCGACGCCCGCGCGCGCGCCGAGCGCCGCGCTCACTTCCTCGAGCGCGACCGCTCGTGTCCGCGGCCTGCGGCCCGACCCCGCGCGTCCGCCGACCGGCCGCTCGTGGACGCGCGACGAGCTCGCGATCCACGCGGGCGGCCGCATCTCGGAGATCTTCGGTCCGCTCTTCGAGCAGCAGGACGGCTACGCGGTCCAGGTCCGCATGCCGATGGAGCCGATGCTCCTCGCCGATCGCGTCGCGGGCATCGACGCGACGCCCGGCATGCTCGGCAAGGGCACCGTCTGGACCGAGACCGACATCACGTGGGAGTCGTGGTGGCTGCACGAGGGGCGCATGCCCGCGGGCATCCTGATCGAGGCGGGCCAGGCCGATCTCTTCCTGATCTCGTACATGGGCGCCGACTTCCTCAACAAGGGAAAGCGTGCGTATCGACTGCTCGGCTGCGAGCTCACGTATCACCGCAGCCCGCCGGTCCCCGGCGAGACCATCCGCTACGACATCCACGTCGACGGCCACGCCAACCAGGGCGACGTCCGGCTCTTCTTCTTCCACTACGACTGCCGCGTCGTCGATCGCGACGGCACCGCGAGCGAGCCCGTGCTGACCGTGCGACACGGGCAAGCCGGCTTCTTCACGCGCGAGGAGCTCGACGACTCCGCCGGCATCATCTGGACGCCCGAGTCGCAGGAGATCGTCGCGGGCGCGCGCGTCGACGCGCCGGCGCGCTCGGTCGCGCGGACGAGCTTCGAGCGCGAGCACCTCGACGCGTTCGCGGCCGGCGATCCCGTCGCGTGCTTCGGCCCCGCGTTCGCGCGCGCGCGCGCGCACGTCTCGACGCCGCGCATCGCCGGCGGCCGCATGCTCTTCTTCGATCGCGTCGACACCTTCGAGGCCGCGGGCGGGCCGTGGAAGCGCGGCTACCTGAAGGCGACGCGCCACATCGCGCCCGACGACTGGTTCTTCCCGGGTCACTTCCACAACGATCCGTGCATGCCCGGCACCCTGATGTTCGAGGGCTGCCTGCAGGCGATGGCGTTCTATCTCGCGGCGATGGGCGTCACGCTCGAGCGCGACGGCTGGCGCTTCGAGCCGGTCACGAGCGAGACGTACAAGATGCTCTGCCGCGGGCAGGTGCTGCCCGAGTCGCGCGAGCTCGTCTACGAGATCTTCGTCGAGGAATTCCACGACGGACCGACGCCGATCCTGTACGCGGACCTGCTCTGCACCGTCGACGGGCTCGGCGCGTTCCACACGCGGCGCATGGGGCTGCGCCTGGTGCCCGACTGGCCGATCTCGGAGCACCCGCGCCTGGTCGCGGGCGACGCGCTCCCGCCGGCGCCCGGGCGAGAGCCCACCTCGCTCTCGCAGGCCGATCCGAGCAAGTCGATCGCGCGCGCGCCGAACGGGCCGAGCGAGGGCTTCCCGTTCGACTACGCATCGCTGCTCGCGTGCGCGTGGGGCAAGCCGAGCGCGGCGTTCGGACCGATCTACGAGCGCTTCGACGGGCACCGCAAGGTCGCGCGCCTCCCCGGTCCGCCCTACCACTTCATGTCGCGCGTCGCGCGCGTCGCCGCCCCGATGGGCGAAGCGAAGGCGGGCGCCGAGGTCGAGGTCGAGTACGACGTGCCGCCCGACGCCTGGTACTTCCGCGAGAACGGCGCGGCGACCATGCCGATGTGCGTGCTGATGGAGGCCGCGCTGCAGCCCTGCGGCTGGCTGGCGAGCTACGTCGGATGCGCGCTCACCAGCGACGAGGACCTGCTCTTCCGCAACCTCGACGGCAAGGGCACCGTCCACGCGGAGGTGCTGCCGAGCAGCGGCACGCTGCGCACGCACGCGAAGCTGAAGTCGCTCTCGCGCGCCGGCACGATGATCATCACGGCGTTCGACGTGCGCTGCACGCTCCCCGACGGAACGCTGGCGTACTCGCTCGACACCGTGTTCGGGTTCTTCCCGAAGGCGGCGTTCGAGGATCAGGCGGGGCTGCCGATCAGCGACGCGCAGCGCGCGCTCTTCGCGAGCGGCGGCGAGACCGTGATCGATCTGCGCGCGCGTCCTGCCTCGCTGTGCGACGGTCGCGCGCGGCTCGCGACGCCGTTCCTGCTGATGCTCGATCGCGTCGTGCACTTCGACGCGAAGGGTGGCGCCAAGGGGCTCGGCGCGCTGCGCGCGGAGAAGACGGTCGACGCCGGCGAGTGGTTCTTCAAGGCGCACTTCTTCCAGGATCCGGTACAGCCCGGCTCGCTCGGCGTCGAAGCGATGTGCCAGCTCCTCCAGCTCTTCATGCTGGAGACGAACATGCACGCGGGGACGCAGCACCCGCACCTCGAGCCGATCGCGATCGATCGGCCGCTCGTCTGGAAGTACCGGGGCCAGGTGGTGCCGGCGAACGGCGTGATCGGGTGCACGCTCGAGATCACCGAGACCGGGCGCGACGAGCGCGGCGTGTACGCGCTCGCCGACGCGAGCCTCTGGGTCGACGGCAAGCGCATCTACGATGCGAAGGGCCTCGGGATGCGGATCGTCGAGGACGCCGAGCCGCCCTCGACGTCCGGCACCAGCACGACGAGCACGACGAGCCCGAGCACGTCCACCACGACGAGCACCGCGGCCGCGAGCGGCGAGGCCGTGATCGAGAGCACGATCGATCCCGAGCGCGATCGCTGGATCTCCGATCACTGCCCGACCTGGGTGATCCCCGCGCTGCCCGCGATGTCGATGCTCGACCACCTCGCGACCGCGGCGCATCGCGCGACGGGGCGCGACGTCGTCGAGATCCGCGGGCTGCAGATCCACCGCTGGATCACCACCGCGAACGGCGCCGCGAAGATCCGCGCGTCCGCGCGGCCGAGCGGCGAAGAAGGCGTGCTCGACGCGACGCTCGAAGTGTTCCGCGACGCGCGCGATCCGCGCCTCTCGCGCTACGAGCCGGCCGCGACGGCGAAGGTGCGCGTCGGCTCGTTCGCGCCCGCGCCGGCGGCGCTGCCTCCCCTCGAGGACGCGTGCCCGACCCCGTCGCCGTACGCGACCGGTCGTCTCTTCCACGGCCCGGCGTTCCAGCGGCTGAAGGAGCTGCGCATGGGCCGCACGGGCTCGAGCGCGCTGCTCGACGC
>JALYRN010000952.1 GCA_030855295.1 Myxococcota bacterium
ACGCGGGCGAGGCGCTGCGCGCGATGCGCGACGCTGCGGGGGCGAGCCCGCCGGGCCGCGCGGTGATGGACGGCGTCGACGACAGCGCGGTCATGGACGTGCTCTTCGGGCCGCCGCGCGCGCTGTCGGATCCGGCGAGCAAGGCGGCGCTGCAGCCGTACGGGATCCCGCTGCCGATCGAGGAGCTCTGCTCGAGCCCGTCGCGCGCCGCGGCGGAGGCTGCGCGCATCGGCTTCCCGGTGCGGATCGCGCTCGCGTCACCGGATCTGCGGATCTGGGATCATCCCGATCTCGCGGTCGACGGGGTCGACAACGCCGCGCGCGTGCGGGACGTGTTCCGACAGATCATGAGCATGGCGAGCGAGCGGCTGCCGGACGCGCGGCTGCTCGGCGTGAGCGTGATCGCGACGACGAGCCCGATCGCGCTGCTCGGGATCCGCGCCGAGCCGCTCGACGCGGGGTGGGTTCTGACCGAGATCGGGTTCGCCGACGCGCACGGGCTCGCGTCGCGCGACGTGACGCGCACGGTGCTGCCGGCGAGCACGGATCGGCTCGAGCGCACGCTCGCGCGCCTGCGCGGCAGCTCGCTCGTCCTCGAGGGAACGGCCGCGCAGCGCCGCGCCGCGGTCGAGGCGATCGGCGATGCGCTGCTGCGCGTCTCGGCCTTCGTCGATCGACACCGCGACGAGATCGTCGCGGTCGAGATCCGACCGCTCGCCGTGCTCCTCGGCGGCGGCGTCGAGGTGCGCGAGGCCTGCATCACCGTCGGTGACAAGTTCCTCCGCACGCTCGACGCGCCAGCGCGCGGCTCGCTGGGGTGAGTCGACAGGAGTGCCCGTACGGGAGCGCGCGCAGCGCGTGTACGGCAGGGAGCGGAGCGGGCGAGCCGATCGAGCTCACCGCGGGCGGAAGCGCTCGGAGCGGCGAGCCGGCGTGTTCGACGGGGGTCGAGCGATCCTCCTCCCGAGAGAGGAGGGATCGCCGACGCCCGCCGACAGCGCCCGTCAGGGCTGCTGGATTCCGCGCTCCTGCTGGACCTCGTCGCCGATCTGGCTCCCGTACGGCGGCAACCCGGCGACCATCGCGATGAGGAAGTACGCGATCAACAGACCGCCGACGACAATCGCGCCCTTCACGAGCGGACTCGCATCCTGCCAGAAACCCATGGAATCACCTCCCTAACGGCGTGGCATCATCCTACGGAAGAGGGCCCCCGATGGTCAATACTTCGCGTTCCGCTCCGCGAAAAACTTTCCTTCCTGCACGGAATCACATCGCGACACTCGCGCGCGCGGCGCGTGATCAGATCGAGCTGGCGCGGGTCGCGACCCGCGTCGGCGTGCGGACCGGGCTCGCGTTCCATCTACGGCCCGGCGGGGTCCTCGCGCTCGCGCGCTCCCGCCTCGGCGGCTCGCTCGGGCTCGCGAGCGTGTTCCGGATCCACGCGGCGAACCAGCCCGACGCGATCGCGATCGTGTGCGAGGGACGGCGCACGACGTACGGCGAGCTCGATCGGCGCATCGATCGGCTCGCGTCGCGGCTCGCGCGCGAGCACGGGATCGGTCGCGGCGACGCTGCGGTCATCCTGATGCACAACCGCGCCGAGCTGATCGAGGTGCAGGCGGCGATGACGCGCCTGGGCGGCGCGGCGGTGTCCGCGAGCTCGCGATCGACGTCGGCCGAGCTCGAGTACGTCGCTTCGCACTCGGGCGCCCGCGCGATCTTCGTCGACGCGGAGCTCGCGGACGTGGTGAAGGGCGCGCGCGCGAAGCTCGGCGGCGTGCCGGACGCGAACGTGATCGTCGTCGGCGGCGAGCGCTCCGACATGACGAGCTACGAGCGCCTGGTCGCGAGCGGCGCGGTCGCGCCCGTGAAGGACGCGTCCGGCGAGGAGGCCGCGATCGTCGTCTACACGAGCGGCACGACCGGCAAGCCGAAGGGGGCCGTGCGGCGCTTCCCGAAGGACGCCCACCTGAGCTTCCTGCAGTCGATCGACGAGCTCGATCTGCGGCACGACGATCGACACCTCGCGATCTGTCCGCTCTATCACACGACCGCGATGGGGTTCGCCTCGTTCACGCTCGTGGTGGGAGGCACGGTCGTGATCGAGCCCCGGTTCACGCCCGAGGGAGCGCTCGCGCGGATCGAGGAGGAGCGCATCACGACGACCGCGATGGTGCCGACGATGCTGCACCGGATCCTCGAGCTGCCCGAGGCGGTGCGGCGCCGGTACGACACGCGATCGCTGCGCGCGGTGTTCTCGGGCGGCGCGCCGCTGACGGGCGCTCTCGCGCGCGCGTTCATCGAGGAGTACGGGCACGTGCTCTACAATTTCTACGGAGCGACCGAGACCGGGCTCAACACGGTCGCGACGCCCGACGAGCTCCTGCGCGCGCCGGGGACGATCGGGCACGTCGTCGCGGGCAACGAGATCCGCATCCTCGACGACGAGGGGCGCGAGGTGCCGCGCGGGACCACCGGCGAGCTCTTCGTGCGCAACCGGATGCTGGTCGACTACCACCGCGACGACGACGCGACGCGCGCCTCGATGCGGGACGGCTTCTTCAGCGTCGGAGATCTCGCGCACGTCGACGAGCACGGGCTCGCGCACATCGACGGCCGCAAGCGCGACATGATCATCTCGGGCGGCGTGAACGTGTATCCGGCGGAGGTGGAGGAGGTGCTCGCGACGCACCCCGCCGTCGGCGAGGTCGCGGTGGTCGGGGTGCCCGATCCCGAGTGGGGCGAGCGCGTGCGCGCGTTCGTCGCGCTGCGGGAAGGCGCCCACGCGGAGAGCGCGGCGCTGGTCGCGTGGTGCCGCGAGCGCCTGTCCGGCCCGAAGGTCCCGCGCGACGTCCGCGTGATCAGCGAGCTCCCCAAGAACCCGACCGGCAAGGTCCTCAAGACCGCGCTGCGCGCGCTCGAGTGAGCCCACGGGAGTGCTCGCCCCGGAGGGCGCGTACGGGAGCGCGCCCGGCGCGGGCGAGCCGATTTCGAGACAGCCTTTGAAAGACCGTCGTCAGCCGCGCGCCGGCAGGCGCAGCTCGATGCGGCGCAGGAGGCGCGCCGCGGCGGGGAGCGCGAACACGTCGATCCCGATCGCGCCCAGCGCGACGATGCCCGGCGGCGCGAAGCCGTTCGCGGCGAGCACCGCGAGCGC
>JALYRN010000953.1 GCA_030855295.1 Myxococcota bacterium
GTGATGCTGCGCGCGCGCGGCGTGCGTCGGCGGACGCGCCTGAGATGCGAGCCGCGCGCCGTCAGCTCCGCGAGCTCGCGCGCGCCGATCCCGTCGATGTCGGCGCCGCTGTACTCGTCTGGCGCGGTCTGCTCGAGCGCTCCCGCAGGAGAGCTGGCGTGCTCGTCCCCGACCGCGCGCAGCAGGGCCGCCGGGTCGCTCGATCCTCGGGAGCTCTCGGCCGCTCGGGCCAGCGACTTCCTGTTCGAACGCATCGACTCTCCGTCGGACCGCCGCACGTCGTCTCCGACGCGCGGCGCCCGGGTTGTACTCCATGGCCAGCATCCGCGCCCGCGGGGCCGATGACCGTCCAGAATCGCGCTTCGTCGATTCCAGAGCCCCTCGTGGGCCCCGTTCTGATAGGAGCAAGCGTCGTGCTCGATCTCGTGATGTTGGTAGGGGGAGGTATCCTCCTGTACTTCGGTGCCGAGTGGTTGGTCGGCGGCGCGGCGGGGCTCGCGCGCTCGGTGGGCGTCAGCGCGCTCTTGGTCGGACTGACCGTCGTCGCGTACGGCACGTCGATGCCCGAGGTGATCGTCGGCGTGTCGGCCGCGTACCGCGGGCACGGAGAGATCGCGCTCGGCAACGTGCTCGGATCGAACATCGCGAACATCGCGCTGATCCTCGGCACCGCGGCACTCGTCCACCCCACGCCGGTCTCGGGGCTGCTGCGCGGCCGCGAGGTGCCGGTGTTGCTCGTGACCGCGATGCTCGTGCCGCTGGTGTTGATCGACGGCGACGTGCAGTGGTGGGAGGGCGCGGCTCTCCTCGCGGGCGCAGCCGGCTACACGCTCTGGATGCTCCGGGCGTCGCGCGCGGAGATGACGGCGGCCGCCGAGGCGGCGCACGTCACGGCAGAGGCCGCCGACACCGCGGGGGCCCCCTCGACGAAGGGGAGCCGGCCGCGCCTGGCCGCGCTCGCGCTCGCGGGCCTCGTCGTGCTGATGATCGGCGGGCAGCTCCTGGTCGAGGGCGCGACCGGCATCGCGCGCGCGATGGGGATCAGCGAGCGCATCGTCGGCTTGACGATCGTCGCGATCGGAACGTCGCTTCCCGAGCTCGCGACGTCGGTGATCGCCGCGGTGCGTGGGCACTCGGAGATCGCGATCGGCAACGTGGTCGGGTCCAACATCTTCAACGTGCTGCTCTGTCTCGGCGCCGCCGGCGTCGCGGGCTCGGTGGGAGCGCCGATCGCATCGATCGCGCTCGACCTCGCGATGATGGTCGGCCTGACGCTGGTCGCCGCGTTCCTGCTGCGCACCGAGCGGCGGATCACGCGCATCGAGGGCGGCGTGCTGGTCACGCTCTACGTCGCCTTCCTCGCGACGGTCGTGCTGCTGCCTCCGCTGGGGTGACCCGGCAGGAGTGCTCGCCCCGGAGGGACCGGACGGGAGCGCGCGCTTCGCCTGCGGACGGAAGGGCCCGGAGCGGGCGAGCCGATTCTTGGATCGCCCCGGGCCGATTTCGCCGAGCTGCGATCGGCGCGTCGCGCTGCGCTCACCAGGTCGGGTAGCGCTCGCTCTCGCACACGAACGGCATCGCTCGATCGCACTCGCGATCACCGAACGTGGCGGCCTCGTCGAGCGCGACGCAGTCCTCTCGCTCCATCGTGCCCGAGTCGACGCCGGACGGCTCCCCCGCCGCCCACGGCGAGTAGAGCCACGCTTCGCCGGTCAGCCACACGAAGGGGCAGCCGGCGGGCACGTCGACCAGGTTGCACTCCTCGGCGGGGGCGGCGTCGGTCGCGCCGATCCACTGCGCGACCCCGGGATGCTGCGACTGGAGCAGCGCGAGCTCTTCGACCGAGCTCACGGTCGCGAGGTGGGCGCCGCGCTCCTCGCAGTCGGCGCGCGCGGCGCTCCACGGCAGCGGCGTGCGGATCGGGACGTAGCAGTGCTGCAGGTCGGGGCTGAGGGTGCCGCCCTCGCAGGGGATCGCGCGCGGACGGCACGCGCCGTCGCGGCAGATCGGCGCGCGCCACACGGTGCCGCCCGGCACCGGCGACCAGGGCTGGCTCTGCGTCACGAAGAAGAGCTCGCGCGTGCTCGCCGACTCGAAGGGATGGATCCCGATCCCGCCGATCAGCTCGGGCAGACCGAACGGCTGTCCCGGACCTGCGCGCACCGCGCGCGAGAGGCCGCCGTTGAGCGAGAGGTAGAGCGTGCGACCGTCTTCCGAGAGCGACGGTGTGAGCTCGGCGATCGTCGGATCGGTCTCGAGGACCGTCTCCGCCGCGCCGAACGGAGCGCCCCGCTCGGAGCGCTCGGCGCGGTACACCCGGAGGCGATCCGTCGCGTCGGCCGCGAGGAAGAAGAGCTCCCGTCCGTCGCGCGAGATCGCGGGGTGGAAGTGCGGCGGCGCCACCGTCAGCGTGATCGGCTCGAGCGCGCCGAAGCTCTCCTCGCGCGACGCGCGGGTCGCACGGGCGAGCGGCGCGCCGGTCGCGCCGACGATCACCTCGAGCTCGTCCGCGGACATCGCTGCGCCGTGGATCTCGACGCCATCCCAGCTCGCGACGAAGACCGGCGCGCCGAAGGGCGCATCGCGGCTCGCACGGTGCGCGACCACGAGATCCGAGGTGGCGAAGCGCACGAGGTAGAGCCGCTGCTTGTCCACGCTCAGGGTCGGCGAGAGCAGCGCCGAGCGCGACCGATGGACATCGATGATCGGTGATCCGACGCCGAAGTGGAGCTCGCAGCCCTCGTCGATCGCACCGTCGAGGTCGTCGTCGAACGGCGTCGCGCCGCGCCCCTGCGAGGTGCACTGCTCGACCAGCCCGAGCGCCGAGCCGTCCGCGCGATCGTGATCGCGCGGCTCGGCGCACGCAGCGATCGCGAGCACCGACGCGAGGCTCAGAAGCGCGCGGCGCAAGCGACTCCGATCTCCGAGAAGCCCGGTGCGCACGCCCACGTGACGCCCCGATGGTCGCCCTCGGACGGCGCGAGCAGCATGAGCGCGATGCCGCTCGCCGCGAGCGCCCCCGCCGCGATCCAGGTGGAGGCCGCGATCCCGGTCGTGGTCTCGATCTCGGCGCGCAGCTCGGGGCAGGCATCGAGGCGCGTGCCCCACGTGCTCGGATCGCAGCTCGCCGAGTTGTAGCGCGCGACCTGATCC
>JALYRN010000155.1 GCA_030855295.1 Myxococcota bacterium
CGGGTCACGCGCGCCGAGCTTCCGGCGGGCGCGGAACGCGGCGGTGATGTGCGAGGCGACGCGCGTCCATGCGCGGAGCACCGCGCGGTTCGGCGGCCGCGCCGCGAGGTCGAGGCGATTCGCGGCGAGCACGACTGCGTGTCCCGTCGGATCGGTCGCCTGCACGTTGAACGTCTCTTGGAAGGGCAAGCCCGTATCGCGCGCCCTGGTCGTGCGCTCCCGGCGCGCCACCGCGCGTGCCCACTCGTGCCCGCGATCCGCGATCTCGCGCAGGTAGAGCTCGAGCGTCGGGTGCTTCTGCGAGAGCGCGTCGGCGCCGATCGACGCGTACCAGACGGGGCCGAACGTGACCCCGGCGATCAACAGATCGTCGGGCAGCGCGAGCACCACCGACTCCCACCACTCGGCGCGCCATCGATCGGGCCAGTTCCCGGCGCCGCCCACCGCGGCGGCGGAGCGCGCGAGCTGACGGGGAGGCGCGTTCACGTCGGCGACGAAGGCCTGCAGCCCCTGACCCTCGTCCAACAGGGGCTGCGCTGCACGGAGCAGCCCCTCGAGCCAGGCTGGCTCTGGCTGGTGCAGGTCGTACGCGGCCTCGACGACCGCGGTCGGATCCGAGCGCTTGCGCATCCGAGCGAACCTTAGCGGATCGATCGCCACTCCGCGATTGCGGACGGTTTCACTTGCGGGAGCGCACGAACCCGGCGCGGCGGATCGCGTCGAGAACGACCGGCGGCAGCAGGTTCTCGCCGATCTCGTTCAGCGTTCGAGGGATCGTCTCGCCGGGGCGGCGCTTGAAGATCGTCGTGTGCGAGGCGGCGACCTCCGAGGCGGGGCGCCCGTTCGAGTAGTAGTAGAGCGCGAGCGAGCGGCGCTGCCGGTGCTCGGGGCACTGCAGCGGATCGGGGTGGCCGTGGTTCGCGAAGTCGGTGGTGTTGAACACCACCATGCGGTTGAAGCGGGGCGCGATGCGGCGCTCGGCGCGCTTCATCTCCGTGTCCCAGAGCTCCAGATGGCCGCCCCAGGCCTCGTCCCAGTCTTCGTTCAGATAGATCAGCACGTTGATGCGGCGGTCGAGCCCGAGCAGCGTGTGCTTGTTGAAGTCGACGTGGACCTTGAGCATCCCGCCGCGCTCGATCTGATGCAGGCCTCCGCCTTCGAACCAGGGATCGGGCACGAGACCCGAGATGCCGGTCAGCTCCTCGAGGAACTGGACGAAGGGCGCCGAGTTGAGCTCGTGCAAGAGCAACCGGGTGCTCGCGCCGACGCGCTCTTCGTCGCGCGAGCCCAGCTTCTTCTGCAGCGGATCGTCGTAGCGCTCCCAGCCCTCGCTGCGCGGCGACGGGAACTCCTCGACCACCCGGTCGAGCACCTCCCGCGGGAACAGCCCATCGATCACCGTGTGCGCGAACGGCGCCGCGCTCCGGTATCCGCTCGCATGCGCCCGCGCCACCGCCACCAGCGCGCTCCGATCGAAGAAGAACGGCGCCACCTCCGCCTTCCGCATCACCCCGGGGACAGGATCCATGGTTGTAACCACCCGTAACAATAGGGAGTTTCTGTGATACTCGTGCGATCTATCGAAAACGCTCAGGAAACCGCGCCCGCCTCCAGCGATGCGCGCATCGCCGCCACGAGGTCGGTCTTCGCGGTGATCGCAGCGACCTTGATCGCATTTCCGATCGCGCGCTCCGTGCTGCGACCGTGCGCCTTGATGCACAGCCGATCGAACCCGAGGAGCGGCACGCCGCCATACTGCTGCCAGTCCGTCACCTCGCGCACCCGCCGGATCGCCGGCGCGAGCAGCGCGAGCCCCGCCTTGTAGCGCACGCTCTTCTCGCCCGCCGCGCGCGCGAGCCGCATGACGGTGTCGCTGACGCCCTCGAGCATCTTGAGCACGATGTTCCCGGTGAACCCCGCGGTGACGACGACGTCCGCGGTGCCGCGCGGGATGTCCATCCCCTCGACGTTGCCGATGAACTCGAGCCCCGCGATGCGCGCGAGCCGCGCGTGCGCCTCGACGACGGCCGCCGTGCCCTTGTTGGCCTCGCTGCCGATGGAGAGCAGCGCCACGCGCGGTCGCGGGTTCTTCGAGATGCGCTGCGCGTAGGCCGAGCCCATCAGCGCGAACGCGACGAGATCGTCGGCGGTCGCCTCGAGCGTCAGCCCCGCGTCGAGCAGGAGCGAGAACGGATCGTCCTTCTCGCCGCGCCTGCGCTCGGTCGGTACCACCGCGCCGAGCGCCGCGCGCGTGACGCCGGGCAGCCGCTCGAACTCGCGCGCGCACGCGAGCGTCACCGCGCCGGTGTTGCCTGCGCTGACCAGCACGTCGGCCTCGCCGCGCTTCACGACGCGGGCCGCCACGAGGATCGAGCACTCCGGCCGCGCATCGAGCGCCTCGCGCGGCTTGTCGTGCATCGCGCAGACGTCGGGCGCGTGGACGATGCGCACGCGCGACGCGTCGTGGGGGTGCTTCGCGAGCTCGGCGCGGATCGCGCGCTCGTCGCCGACCAGCACGATCTCGGGCGCATTGTCGCGCACGCTGATCGCGGCGGCGCCGCCGACCGTTGCCGGCGGTCCGCCATCCGAGCCCATGACGTCGAGCGCGACCCTGACCACGCGCGAAGACTACACGAACGGCGGCGCGGCATCCGTGGCCGCTGCCGCGCTCGAGCGTGTCCACCGCGCTCGCGCTGCCGCGCTCGAGGTGTCCACCGCGCTCGCGCTGCCGCGCTCGACTCCACACCCGAGCCACGTACAGTGTCGGCCCCGCGGCCTGCGATGCCCCTGCTCTTCTTCACGATCTTCAACAGCATCCTGGGGCTGTCGGTGCTGTTCCCGATCCTCGGGCCGCTCGGCCGAGAGCTCGGGCTCGCCGAGACGCAGGTCGGCGCGATGTCGACCAGCTACGCGCTGATGCAGCTCCTGCTCAGCACCTGGTGGGGCCGCAAGAGCGAGACCGCGGGCCGCAAGAAGATCCTCCTCGTCGGGGTGATCGGCTTCGCACTGGCGTTCGGTCTGCTCGGCGTCGTCGCCGAGATCGGCCGCGCCGGGCTGGTGCCGAACCTCGTGCTGTTCGCGCTGATGCTCGCCGCGCGCTTCATCGGCGGGGCGTTCGCGTCCGCGATGCTGCCGACCGCGCAGGCGTACGCCGCCGACATCACGAGCGCCGAGAAGCGCACCTCCGGCATGGCGGTGATCGGCGCCGCGTTCGGGCTCGCGATCGTGTTCGGTCCGGTGATCGGCGGCGTGCTCGCGCACTTCTTCGGGCTGACCGCGCCGATCTGGTTCTCGACCGGGTTCGGCGTTCTCAACGCGCTGCTGGTCTGGCGCCGACTGCCCGAGCCGCCGGCGCGCGCCCCGAGCACCCGCGCCCCGGCGGCCCTTCGCGACGTCGCGCATCGCGCGTGGCCGCTGCTCGCGGTGGCCGCCGTCGCCACGAGCGCCACCGTGATGATGGAGCAGACGATCGCGTTCCTGATGGAGGATCGCCTCCACCTGACGCACGACGAGACGCCGATCTGGATGGCCGGCGGGCTCTTCGTCTACGGCGTGGTGGCCGTCGCGGTGCAGGGCGGCCTCGTGCGGCGGGTGCGCATCGCGCCGACGATGCTCGTGCGCCTCGGCCTGCCGCTGACGATCGCGGGCCTGCTGACGATGATGCTCGCGCACGACTATGCATGGATCGTCGTCGGGATGGCGCTCCAGGGCTTCGGGCAGGGGCTCGCGCTGCCTGGCGTCACGAGCGCGATGTCGCTCGCCGTCGACGACTCCGAGCAGGGCGCGATCGCGGGGCTCAACAACAGCGCGCAGGGCCTCGGCCGCCTCTTCGGCCCGCTGGTCGGGACCAGCCTCTACGAGCTGCACCGTGCGCTGCCCTACGGGGCCGGCGCGGCGCTGATCGGCATCGTGCTCCTCTTCGTGATCGCGAGCCCGCAGATGCGCGCGATCACCGCGCGACACCGCGAGGCGCTGCAGCCGCCGGCATGAGTGCTCGCCCCGGAGGGTCCGTACGGGAGCGCGCCCGGCGCGCGGACGGAAGGACCCGGAGCGGGCGAGCCGATTCTGCGACAGGCGCTCAGGTCCCGAAGAACCAGTCGAACGCGAGCGCCGCGACGGCGATCACCGGCACCATCCCGACCACCGAGCCGACGATGTAGTCGCGGTAGCGGACCTTGCTCATCGCGAGCCCGTAGTTGATCGCGGGCATCAGCTGGAAGAGCACGCGCAGGATCGCGATGGTCGTGATCGGGCGCTGATCGAGGTGCGCGAGCATGCGGCGGATGAACGGCCGCTTGATCTCGCCGAGCGGCTGCCCGCCGACGACGCGCACGACGTAGAACGACACGGTGAGCGACACGATCGCCCCCGCGAGGCCGGCGGCCGCGCCGAGCGCCGGGCCGTACGCGAGCATCGCCGCGCCGACGAAGATCATCCCCGGCACGTGCATCAGCTCGCCGACCGCGAAGATGCCGACGTACGCGAGGAAGCCCAGCGCGCCGAGATCGAGCATCAGCGCCTGGATGCGATCGCGCGTGAGGTGCTCGGTCAGCCCGGTGGCGTGCCCGATCCCGATCAGCGCGATCGTCAGCACCACGAGGGCGCCGATGCGCAGCCACTTCGTGCGCGCGCTCTGCGGCGGCGTCGGCGGCGGGGCGTCGAGGACGATCGGCTCGGGGCTCGCGTCGGTGGGCTCGCTCATTCGCTCGGAGGCAGAGCGTACGAGGCCGTCGCGTGCGCGACCAGGGGACCGCCGTCGGCGCTCTCGATCGAGATCGCGCCGACCGCGAGCCGTCGTCCGAATCGCAGGATCGTCGCGCTCGCGACCAGATCGCGAGGCGCAGGCTTTCGCAGGAAGTGGATCGAGAGATCGGCGGTGACCGCCAGCGGCTGCATCCCGATGCGCGTCAGCACCGCCGCGTAGAGCGCGGTGTCGGCCAGCGTCATCAGCGCGGGCCCGTTGATGGTTCCGCCCGCGCGGAGCTGCGCGTCGTGGAAGAGCATCCGCACGCGCGCGGTGCCCCACCCCAGCGCCTCGACGCGGAAGGGCAGCACCTGCGTCAGCGGGATCGTCTCGCGGATCAGCGTCTCGAATTCGCGGGCGCTGATCCGCGGTGTCTCGTCAGCTGCCACCACCACACTCGCCCGCGAGATCGACCGAGAGCACGCGCGGCGCGACGCGCCGATCGTCGGTGCGCAGGCGCAGCTCGACCTCGATGAATTGCCCGTCCGCGATCGGCCCCGGCGGCATGCTGAAGTCCGACGTGGGCACGGCGAACGGCCCGATGAACGTGGCCGCCGCGAGCGCGTCGCGCGTGTCCGCGGTGCGCACCCACATCGTCACCTCGGTCATCGGAGGAATCTCCGCGTTCACGCGCGCACCGAGCCAGCGCTGCGCACCGAACTCGCCGGGATCGCAGCCCTCGACCACGAACCGATAGCGGCCGCGCGGCTCCGCGAAGACGTTCAGGCCGAACCCGATGAAGTCGCTGTAGGTGTATGGCGTCAGCCCGACGCCGTGCTCGATCCAGGTGCCCGCTGCGGGGTCGAGGCGCGCCGCGGAGTTCGTCCCCTGGCAGATCGCCCACACCGATCCGTCGAACGACACGCCGACGCCGACGGGCCCACGGCCGGTGGGGATCGTGTGGTGCGTGACGAACGCCATGTCGCTCAGCCGGAACTGCGCGACGCGGTTGTCGAGCACGCCACCGAGCCCCTGCACGGTGTGGCTGATGCTGACCCAGAGGTGCGTCTCGTCGGCGGCCATGCCGCGCGGCGTGCCGCCGCCCGGGAACGAGTGCCCGTCCCACGTGTCGGTGGCCGGCGAGTACCGGAGCACCGGCGGATCGCAGCTGCTGGACGCGACGTAGATGCGGCCCTCGCCGTCGGGCGTGATGCCGTAGGGGAGCAGCGCGCCGGGGCAGCTCCCGAAGTCGGGCACCGGAGAGGCGCCGGTCCACGCCATCGTGAAGGGATCGATCCAGCCCAGGACGTCGCGGCGCGAGCCGCTGCGATCGACGAACCAGATGCGGCCCATCGAGTCGGACGTCGCGCCGTACGGCTGCAGACCGCCGATCGGCATGCACGCGATCGTGCTCCCGTCGACCGGGCTCAGCCGGCATGCCTGTCGCTCGTTGAAGAGGCCGACCCAGATGTCACCGACCACTCCGTCGGGCGGCGCGATGCCGATCGTCAGCGCGCGCGGCACGCCGTTCGCGCCGCCGGCGGCGCTCGTCCAGAGGATGCACTCGTCGTCGGGGCCGACGAACTCGCCCGCGGCGGGCGCGAGGTCGATCGTGCCGTCGCCGTTGAGATCGCGCGAGGTGTCGATCACGCCGTTGCCGTTGCGATCGACGCAGTCTTCTTCGCGGTTCGCGTACTTCGTGATCGAGCCCTGGTTGCCGAACGCGCGGTTCGCGACGTACGCGTCGAAGTTCTGGTCGACCGCGGTGCGCGACGGGCAGTTGCCGATCGCGGGCGAGCCCCAGCCGCAGCGCTCGTTCCACATGCGCGTGCCCGCCGGCGCCATCGCGCCCACGGTCGGGTAGCGCGCGAGCTCGCGGTTCGTGCGGGAGTCGAGCTTGCTGACGGTCGCCTCGTCGCTGTTCGCGACCCACACCGAGAAGGCCGTCGCCATCGTGCGGCCGAGCGTGAGCGCGCCCGACGGATCGACGATCACGCCCTCGGAATTCTCGGCGGTCGGCATCCAGCCGTCGGCGCCCGGGATCATCTCGACCTCGCACGAAGGACGGCACTCGGTGCAGATGTCGACGAGCCCCTCGTCGACGGTGCCGTCGCAGTCGTTGTCGGCCCCGTCGCAGCGCTCGGCGCCGCCGCGCATCGGGTCGGTGTCGTCGCAGTCGCCCGTGCCGGCGCAGAGACCGTCGCGATCGAAGTCGACGCAGCCTGCCGCGTCGCGCGCGGCGTCCGGCCCCGGGACGCTGCCGTCGGTCGTGGCTCGCGGCACGCACCGGGCATCGACGCAGACCTGGTCGGTCGGACACTCGCTCGCGCTCGAGCAGCGCGTGGGCGGCGGATCGCCTCCACAGTCGCAGCCGGCGAGCGACAGGGCCGCGAGGATGGGCGTCGCGAGGATCGGCGACGCGAGCGTGAAAAAGAGGAGCGAAGCGAACGACGACAGACTGCGCATGACGAGCTCCTATCGAAGTGAGACGCTACCAGAGGTCCGCATCGCCGAGCGACTCCGCAGCGGCCGTTCGCGTGGCCGTTTCCGTCGCGACACCCGAAAACCGCACGCGCCGAGCGCGTCGCTCCTCGTATAGTTCCCGTCGATGCGGCCCCATCCGCTTTCCATTGCGACGCCTCTCCTTCTCTTCGGCTCCATCGCCTGCGGCGGCACCGGCACCGGCGACGACGTCGGCGACGCTGCGCCGGTCGACGCGGCGCGCGACGCATCGTCGCCCGACGGCGGACACACCGCGCTGCAGGACGGTGGCGAGGCGTGCGAGCACCGCGCCGGCGAGTACACGCCGCGCATCGCGATGTCCTCGACCGACGACTGGCCGGCCTGCGTGTCCGACATCGGCACCTACGTGCGTGTCGATCCGGCCGGCGTGTCGAGCATCGCGCGCGTCGCCGCGTACGAGCAGATCCTCGCGCCGGCGTGGGGAGAGCCGCCGGTGCGAGGGTTGCTGTTCGGCGTCGACCGCGATCCGAGCGCCGACGACTTCTTGATGGCGCGCACCATCTACGAGGGCGATCAAGGCCTCGGGTCGCGCGTCGTGCGGCGCGCGGACGAGCACGAGCCGCGCCCCGCGAACGCCGACTGCCGGCTCGGCGCGGTCGTCGAGAGCGACCCGCGCTACTGCGTCGGCCCGACGCAGCTCGCGCCGATCGTGCGTGAGGCGTTCGTCGCGGGCATCACCGGGGAAGGCAGCACGCCGGCCCGCGTGCACGCCGCGCGCATCGACGCTGCGCTGACGTGGTTCCTTTTCCTCTCGATCCACAAGGAGAGCCTCACGTGCACCGAGACGGCGCGTGACTGCGACTCGATGTGGGCGAAGTACAGCGGCGGGCTCGAGTCGCGCGAGGGCGGGATCGGGATCAGCCGGCAGGTGCTCGCGCTCGATCGGGAGGCCCACGATCGCATCTGGGACGGCCTGCTCGCGGTGCGCTGCTGGCGCGACCTCGATCCGGCGCCGGTCGCGACGATGCTCGAGCTGCGGGAGCGTGCGCGCGGGCAGCTCGATCGCGCGCTCGATCGGGGGATCGCGCTCGTCGTGATCGATCGACTGCGCGCGATGCAGCGCGCGACCGGCGACGCGCAGCGGGCGCACTTCGAGTGGCTGCGCGTGCTGCTCGGGGCGCTGCCCGAGCACACGGTCCCGAGCCCCGATCCGGGCGCCGCCGACATCACGGTGCCGGCGCGCGAGGCGCTCTTCGATCGCGCGCTCCGCGCGCGGAGCGCCGAGCTGGCGGTTCTCGTCGCGGCCGAGATGGCCGCCGAGAGCCCTGCCGAGGTGGACGTCGACGCCATCGTCAACGAAATCGAGGAAACGTTCGCATGCCCGTGATCAGATCGCTGCTTCGGTTCTCGGGGATCGCGCTTCTGATCGGCTGTGGCGCGCCGCCGGAGATCGAGGACGCGGGCGCGGACGCGACGACGGATGCGCCGCTCGACGCCGACGTCGTGCCGATCGACGGCGCGGGGCTCACGTGCACGCCGTTCCCGGGCGACTACACGCCGCGGATCGCGATGTCGTCGACCGACGAGTGGCCGCCGTGCATCGTCGACGTCGGCACGTACGCGCGCGTGGAGCCGACGATCTCGTCGATCGCGCGCGTCGAGGCGTACGATACGCTGGTGGCGCCGGGCGGTGTGATCGCGGGCGCCGATCGCGATCCGAGCGCGGCGGCGTTCACCGAAGCACGCACGATCTACGAGACCGACCAGGGGCTCGGGTCGCGCGTGATCCGGCGCAGCGACGAGACCATTCCGGCGCCCGAGCCGAACGACTGCCGCATCGCCTCGGTCGTCGCTGCGAGCCCGGAGTACTGCGTCGGCCCGACGCAGCTGTCGCCGATCCTCCGCGAGGCGTTCGCCGCGGGCATGATCGGCGGCGCGGAGCCCTCGCGGGTGTACGCGGCGCGCATCGACGCGGCGCTGACGTGGTTCCTCTATCTGTCGCCCGCGAAGGAGAGCCTCACGTGCACCACGACCGCGCGCGACTGCGACTCGGCGTGGGCGTACTACACGGGCGGCGTCGAGTCGCGCGACGGGGGAAACGGTCTGGCGCGGCGGGTGCGCACGCTCGATCGCGAGACCCACGATCGCATCTGGGACGCGCTCCTCGCGGTGCGTTGCTGGCGTGATCTCGATCCGAGCGACGTCGCGACCGAGCGCTTGGATCTGCGCGCCCGCGCGCGCGCCCAGCTCGCGCGCGCGCTCGATCGCGGCATGGCGCTGGTGATCGCCGATCGACTGCGGCAGATGCAGGCGGCGAGCGGGGACGCGCAGCGCGCGCACTTCGAGTGGCTGAGGGTGATCGCGGCGCCGCTGCCGGAGCGCACGATCCCGAGCCCCGATCCGGGCGGCGCGGACATCCTCGTGCCGGCGCGTGCGTCGCTGGTGGATCGTATGCTGCGCGCGCGCAGCGCATCGGTCGCGGACTTCGTCGAGATGGAGATGAGCTCGAGCGATCCGGCGGACGTCGACGTCGACGCGATCGTCACGATGCTCGAGTCGATCTTCCCGTGCGCGTGACCGCGCGTCGCCTGCTCGGAGCGACGGCGCTGGCGATCGCGATGCTCGCGCCGCCGACGGCGAGCGCGCAGCGCGCGGGTGAGGACGACGCTTCGGAATCGGACGCGGACGCGGACGACGAATCGGACGCCGACGCCGAGACGGAGGCGGACGCGGACGACGAATCGGACGCCGACGACCGCGCCGCCGCCGCTCCACCCGCCGCCTTCCGCGCGCATGCGCGCGCCGCTCCCCGTGAGCTCCGCGGCCGCTCGAGCGCCACCGTCGATCGCGACGAGCTCGAGGAGCGCGTCGTGCGCTCCACCCCCGACGCCCTCCGCGCCGTCCCCGGCGTGTCGATCCAGCAGACTGCCCACGGCCAGGCGAGCCCCTACGTCCGCGGCCTGACCGGGCAGCAGGTGCTGCTGACGTTCGACGGCGTGCGGCTCAACAACGGCATCTTCCGGCAGGGCCCCAACCAGTACTTCTTCACCGTCGACTCGGAGACCCTCGCGGCGCTGCACGTCGTCCGCGGCAGCGCGTCCACGCGCCTCGGCGCCGACGCGCTGGGCGGCGCGATCCTCGCGGTGCCGCGCGAGCCGACGATCGATCGCACGCGCGACGAGCTGATCC
>JALYRN010000954.1 GCA_030855295.1 Myxococcota bacterium
CGCGGGACGCGGGCGCCGATGCGGCGACGGAGACGGATGCGGCTGCGGATGCGGCGCCCGGCGGCGATCAGGGGGCCGGCTACGCCCGCTGGCCCATCCCTGCGCTGCCCGGCACCGGCGGCGCGCACGAGCAGCGCTACGAGATCGCTGGCGACACCGCGCTCGACGCGATCACCGGTCTCACGTGGCAGCGCGGCGACGCCGGCGATCTCCGCACCCACGAGGGCGCGCTCGCGTACTGCGACGCGCTGGTGCTCGAGGCCCGCGACGACTTCCGTCTCCCGTCCCGCATCGAGACGATCTCGATCCTCGATCCGACGCGCAGCCCGGCGCTCGATCCCGACGCGTTCCCCGACGCCGCGCCCGAGTACCACTGGACCTCCAGCCTCGCGCCCGAGACGCCCGGCTCGGCCTACAGTGTCTATCTCGGGGCCGGCGAGACCACGCTCGGCCTGACCTCGCGCCCCTCCGCGCGCGTGCGCTGCGTCGCGGGCGGTCCTCCCGCGATCGAAGCGCCGCACTTCGAGATCCTCGATGCCGAGACCGTGCGCGATCGCGGCACCGGTCTGGTGTGGTCGCGCGCCGCGCTCGCCGCCTCGAGCTGGCCGGATGCGCGCGACGCCTGCGCCGCGATCGGCGCGCGCCTGCCGAGCATCCGCGAGCTCCAGTCGATCGTCGACGAGACCCGCCTCGACCCCATGCTCGACCCCGCGCTCTTCCCCGATGCGCGCTCCGTCCGCCACTGGAGCTCGACACTGCGCGACGCCGGTGAGCTCCTCCCGTGGACCCTCGACACCCTCGACGCCCAGACCTTCGCCGACGACTCCACGAGCGCCCGTCACCTCGCGCGCTGCGTGCGCGAGTGATCCTCGTCGGGCGCCATCACGGCGTCACTCGCGGTACGCGATCGGCGCTCGGACCGGCACGACCTCACGCGAACGACGCAGCACGCGCGCGACGTCTCGCGCGATCCTGACGGCCGCCGCCCCCAACACGACCAGGATGCTTCCGACGATCGCCACGACGAGGACCCGCGCGAGCTGCGGCGGCCCGAGCATCCGGCTCGCTCTCAGCGCGAGGGCGAGCGTCGTCGAGCCCAGCAGGGCCACGAACCCGAGCACGAGACCCACGCCGATGCTCGAGAGCGCCCGCGAGAGAGCGAGCGCGAGCACCCGACGACCGTCGCGGCGCCCGCACCTCGGGCAGTGCGCCACGGACGCGGCGGCGAGCGCGTCCCGGAGCGCACGGCTCTCCGCGATCTCCGCGGGGTCCGGCGGGCGCGGCTCGTGCGATTCCTGCGCGTGCACGGTCGCGCGCCCCTCGCCGACGCTCGTCACCTCTCCGGAGAACCCGCACGCCCGGCAGGCGAAGACCAGCGTCGTCCGGATCTCGCGATGTGCTCGCGGAGCGAGTCGGTCGAGCAGCGGCTGTCGCATGTCGCGGGGCGCGTCGAGTGTAGCTCGCGCGAGCCCTGGCGCTCAGAGGCTGCTCGAAAATCGGCTCGCCCGCTCCGGGCGCTTCCGTCCGCGCGCCGGGCGCGCTCCCGTACGCGCCCTCCGGGGCGAGCACTCCTGCGGGCTCACGGCGCGAGGTCGTCGAGGGCGAGGAGGAAGGTCTCGAGATCGGTCAGCTGCGTGTCGGTCAGCATCGAGGTGATGCCGTGGCGGTCGTCGGTGTTGCGCTCGCGCAGGACGGCGCGGAGCGTCGGTGCCGAGCCGTCGTGCAGGTAGGGTGCGGTCGACCAGAGGCCGCGCAGGGTCGGGGTGTCGAGCCCCGTCAGCGCGGTGCCGAGGCGGGCGCCGCTGCCGGCGGCGAGGGTGCCGACGTCGTGCAGCAGCGGCGTGCGGTCGATCGCGAACGCGCTGTCGGTGTAGCGCGGGCCCGCGTGGCACGTCGCGCAGCCGACGGTGGGGTCGCGGAAGATCGTCTCGCCGCGTGCGCGCGATGCTTCCCACTCGCTGTCGCCGCCGCGGCGGTGCGGGCTGCGGCCGAAGCGATCGAGGCTCGAGACGTACGCCGCGAGCGCGTCGAGCTCCGGCGAGAGGCCGGTCTTCGCGTCGCCGAGCGTGGTGTCGCGGGTGCCGACGTGGAAGACGTCGTCGGCGAGGAAGCCCGTGCCGCCCTGGCCGCCGCGGATGTCGTGCTCGAAGTCCTGCACCTCGTCGAAGTTCGCGCTCCAGTGCATCGGGCCGTGCGCGGCGCCGGCTCGGCCGCGCAGCGGGATGGTGTTGCGCAGGCCCTCGCCGCGCTGCGTGAAGTCCCACGTCAGCCCGTCGGCCTCGCCGTCCATGTGGCAGCTCGCGCACGAGAGATAGCGCGTGCGGCTCATGCGCTCGTCGCGGCTGGAGTGGAAGATGATCGCGCCGCGCAGGACCTCGCTCGAGAACGGCTCGGGTGCGATCGCGATCTCCGCGAGCGCCTCGGGCTCGCGCGTGAGATCCGAGACGTCGTACACGCGCACCGCGCGCGACAGATACGCGTGCACGAACAGGAAGCGGCCGCTCGGGTCGAGCGCGAGGCCCTGCGGCGCATGCCCCACATCGTCGATGCTGCCGACGCTGTCGAAGCGGAACGCGTCGATCGCGACCACGACCTCGGCCCCCTGCATCGCGACGTAGACGCGCTCGCCCATCGGCGAGAACACCGCCGCGCTCGCGAGATCGAGGTCGTCGAACGGGAACCGGAACGTGTCGCGCCCCGGCTCGCCCGGCGCGCCCAGCGACACCTCGGCGAGCGCCGCGCGGGCCGTCGTCTGTGTGGTCAGCGGGCGATCGCCGCGGAACGTGCCGCTGACCACGTTCGCCTTGAGCGCCGGCAGGAGCACGCGCCCGCCGTCGGGCGACGGCACGATGGCGCCGAGGAACGAGAGCACGCCGTTGTTGTCGGTGTCGCTGTCGACGCCCGTCTCGCGCGGCAGCAGCGTGTCGCCCACCAGCACCGGCGCGCTCGGATCGCTCGCGTCGACGATCGCGACGGTTGCGGCACCGTCGGTCGAGCGCCACCGCGTGATCGCGATCACGCCGGTGCCCCGCGCCGCGATCGCGCGCGGATCGCGGCCCACGTCGATGCGCGCGGCGACCTCCAGGCGCGCGAGCTCGATCGCCACGCGCTCGCCGCTCGCCTGCAGCGTCACCCATGCGCGATCGCCGCG
>JALYRN010000955.1 GCA_030855295.1 Myxococcota bacterium
GGGGCGCACCGACGAGGCGATCGCCGCGCTCAAGCGCGCGCTCCACTCCGTCTACGATCCCGACGCCGCGCGGGCGATCTTCGCGGACCTCGCGGAGCTCTACCAGGCGAAGGGAGAGCCGTCGGAGGTGAGCTACTACGCGAAGCGCGCGGCGACGCGCGGGCCGAGCGATCGACGCGATCGGCGCTGAGCGTCAGCCTTCGACTCGACAGGAGTGCTCGCCCCGGAGGGACCGGACGGGAGCGCGCGAGAGCCTCCTCGGGCCCGCCGGCGCCGTGATAACGTCGCCGACCCAACATGCGCGTCGTCTTCCTGTCGCCGGTCTATCCCCCCGAGATGCAGCAGTACACGCGCGGCCTCGCGGAGGTCGGAGCGCAGGTCTTCGGCGTCGGCGACACCCCCCGCGAGGCGCTCCCGCCCAGCGTGAAGCCGTACCTGCACGACTACCTGCAGGTGCCGCGCATCATGGACGAGGACGACGTGATGGAGCGCGTCTCCGCGTGGCTGCGCGGGCGCGAGGTCGATCGCGTGCTGTCGAACTGGGAGCCGCTCGTCCTGCTCGCGGCGCGGCTGCGCGAGCGCTGGGGCCTGCCCGGAATGAGCTACGAGACAGTGCGCGGCTTCCGCGACAAGCAGCTGATGAAGGAGCGCGTCGCGGCGGCCGGGCTGCGCGTGCCGCGCTCGCAGCGCATCCGCACCGCGTCGCAGGCGCGCGAGGCGGCCGAGCGGTTCGGGTATCCCGCGATCATCAAGCCGATCTCGGGCGCCGGCAGCGCCGACACCTACCGCGTCGCGTCGAGCGCCGAGCTCGAGACCGCGCTCGCGAAGATGGGCCACGTGATCGAGGCGAGCGTCGAGGAGTACGTCGAGGGCGAGGAGTACACCTACGACACCGTGTCGATCGGCGGGGTGCCGGTGTTCGAGAACGTCGCGCAGTACCTCCCCAAGCCGCTCGAGGCGCGCTCGCACGAGTGGGTCAGTCCCGTGATCATCACCGTGCGCGACATGATGCAGCCCAAGCTGCGCGAGGGCGTGTCGCTCGGTCGCAACGTCCTGCGCGCGCTCGGGATGGGCGACGGCTTCACGCACATGGAGTGGTTCCTCACGCCGAAGGGGGAGGCGATCTTCGGCGAGATCGGCTGCCGCCCGCCGGGCGCGAACCTCGTCGATCAGATGAACTACACGTGCGACGTCGACCTCTTCCGCGAGTGGGCGCGCGCCGCGTGCTGGAAGTCCTTCGAGGGCCGTACCGAGCGCCGGTACAACGCCGCGATCGTGTTCAAGCGCGCCAAGGGACAGGGCCGCATCACGCGCATCGAGGGCCTCGAGGCGTGGAAGCGCGCGTGCGCGCCGTGGGTCGTCGAGGACCAGCTGCTGCGCCCCGGCACCCCGCGACGCAACTGGAAGCAGACGCTGATCTCGGATGGTCACGTGCTGGTGCGCCACCCCGATTGGGAGGAGGCCAAGCGCATGGCGTTCGCCGCCGCGACCGGGATCACGCTGTACGCCGAGTGAACGATCGCGCGACATGCCGCGCGGCGCGCGCGGTGAGCTCTGCTCTGCGGTACGCTGCGAGCCATATGCTTCGCCTCGGATCTCTTCCGCTGCTTCTCGGTACGCTGCTCTTCGGCACGATGCTCCTCCTCGCCTGCGGTGGTCCAACGGACCCTGCGATCGATGGCGGGGCAGACGACTCGTCGATCCCGGATGCGGGGCCCGACGACGGCGGGATCGAGCTCGACGCAGGCTCCGATCCCGACGGGGGCATGGCCGGCCCGACGGTCAGCGGAGCGCGTGACGAGGCGCGCGCTCGGGTCGACACGATGGAGATGGCGCGCGTCGCGGTGCCGGTCGACATGCGCGTCGGCTCGGCGTTCCTGCACCTCGATCTGATCTCGACGCGGCTCGACGCGATCATCGGCGAGAAGAGCACGAGCCTGATCGAGGTCGCCGGGATCATCGGCGAGAAGAGCATGACGCGCTCGCTGACGGTGGTGGCCGTCCCAGCGCTCGTGATCGCGCTGCAGCTCGACGCCACCGTGCGCGACCTCGACGCGATGATCGCGGTCTCGACGTGGAGCGCGTCGGGCGAGCCGACGCTGGTGGCTCTCGAGATCGAGTGCGTCGCGATGCGCGGCGAGGTCGCCGCGCTCCGCGATGTGATGTGGGCGCGCTTCCGCGAGCTGGCCGACGGCGCCGTGGTGATGCCGCGCGACGAGCCCGGCTACGTCGACACGCGCATCGTCGAGACGATCACCGGCACCACCGCGATCGACGTGGTGGTCGAGGGGCGCAGCGCGACGGATCCGACCGCGACGGTCAGCGCCGACTGCAGCGACTTCCCCGCGAACGTGCGGGTGCTCGACGCCGAGGGCGGCGAGCTGGTGCCCGAGACGGTCGGGCCCGGCGGCGAGCCGAACGTGATCCCGATCGAGCTCGGGCACGACGACCTGCACGTGCTGCGGATCGAAGTCTCGGTCACCGACCTCGAATTCTGGAACACGTGCACGGTCTCGGTCAGCGGTCGCCGCCGGCTCCGCGGCGCTCGCGAGACCATCGACGCGCTCGAGCAGCGCGCGATCACGACCGAGGCGACGAGCTGGGCGACGAACGGCGATGGGCTCCGAACCGCCCTCGACAGGGCGCGCACTGCCGGTTCGATCGACGTGGGTCGCATCGAGGCGGTCGAGCACTTCGCGCGCGAAGCGACGGCGGCGGTGAGCCGACAGCGCAACCTGCAGGTGGCGACCTCGATCGACGTCGAGGACTGGGAGATCGATCAGCTCGTGCTCGAGCGCATCATCCTGCCGCTCGCCGACACGCTGATCGCGGATCCCGAGATCGCGGCCGACGTGATGCTGACCGGGCACATCAGCGCCTGGCAGAGCTCGATCCGAGAGATGCTCGTCGAGAGCGCCCCCGGGCACGAAGGAGGAACGCTGTGAGGCGCAAGACGAGCACCGGGCTGGCTCTGCTGCTGGCGATCGCCGCTGGGTGCGGCGGAGAGACGATCGATCCCGGTCCCGACGCCGGCACCGACGCGGGCACGCTCGCGGAGGATGCGTCGATCGACGGCGGGACGGAGCCGATCGACGCAGCGATCGACGGCGGCACGCCCGATCCGCTCGACGCGGCGGTCGGGGCGGCGC
>JALYRN010000956.1 GCA_030855295.1 Myxococcota bacterium
GCTCGAGAGCCTCGAGGAGCTCTCGATGGAGTCGATCCCCGCGCCGCCGATCGTCGAGCCGACCGAGGTGGCGACGCAGGCTCTCGGGAGCGCGAGCACTGCGCCGTCGGATGCGCCGACGCGCGCGAGCGCGAGCGCGGCGGCGAGCTCGAGCGGGCCGGTGTGGACGCCCGCGGGGTCCGTGATGCCGCCTCCGATGGAGCCGGCGCCTTCGATCGCGTCGGTTTCGCCGGCGCCGTCGGCTCGGAGAGGACGTGACTCGCTCGCACCGACGGGTGCGCCGCGAAGGGGCGGCGCGGCGCGGGCGCTCGGGTACTTCACGATCGTGATCGCGACGCTGACGGTGCTCGCGGTGATCGGGGTGATCGCGGCGCGACGGATGGGGATTCGAGAGATCGATGTGCCCGGGGTCGGCGCCGTCGCGCTCGGGGTGCTCGGGGCGGAAGCGGGCGCCGCGGTCGAGGCCGCAGCGGACGCGCGCGCCGAAGCCGGGAGCGGGGCAGCGGCGGCGATCGAGCTCGAAGAAGCGGAAGCCGAGACCACAGCGGCGGCGCAAGCGGCGACGGAAGCGGAAGCGGCGACGGAAGCGGAAGCGGCGACGGAAGCGGAAGCCACTCACCAAGCGGAGATCGACCCGGAGACGACCACCGGCCGGGAGCCCTCCGCCGTCGCTTCCGACGACGTGCCCGACACCGAGACCGCCGACCAGCTCGTCGCCCGCGCGCGCTCGGCGCCCCCGCCGATGGCCGAGTCGCTCTATCGCCGCGCGCTCGTCCTCGATCCGCGGAATCACTACGCAATGGTCGGTCTCGCGGAGCTCCTGCTCGCGCGCGGCGACGCCGCCGCGGAGGCCGTGTCGCTCGCCGAAGGCGCGGTGCGATGGCGCTCTCGCCGCGCGCCCTATCGCGTCCTGCTCGGAGACGCACGGCGCGCCGCCGGGGACCAGAGCGGCGCGCGCGAGGCGTACGAAGCGGCCCTCGAGATCGATCCCGAGAACCGACAAGCGCTCCGCCGTCTCGGCCGCTGATTCGGCAGGTGTGTCGGCCCGACGGGGCGAGCTGATCTCGGGAGATTGCCGGCAGCTGCGGTTGCAGCGGCGGCGGAGTAGCATCCGCGACCATGTCACGTCTTCGCCTGCTCTTCGTCGCGCTCTCTCTGCTGACCACCTCGGTCGCCTGCGAGACCGCGTCTCCGCCCCTGGATCCGGTCGATGCGATCGGTCGCCCCGATCCGACGCATGGTGCGATCACCGACGACGACATCGACGGCGATGGAATCGCCAACGACGCCGACAACTGTCCGTCGCTGGCCAACGCCGATCAGCGCGACGTCTGCGCGTACGAGTTCCCCGCGCCCGAGCCGACCGGCGACGCCACCGCCGACGGCATCGCGCGGCTGAACTTCTGGCGCGAGATCCTGGGCCTCGGCACGGTCGACGACGATCCTGCGCTCACCGCGGGCTGCCAGGCGCACATCGACTACATGCAGGCCGTCGCCGCGGAGATGGGCGAGCCGTTCGTCATCCTCGACGAACAAGATCCCGCCCACGCCAGCTACACCGCGGAGGGCGCCATGGCGGCGGAGTCGGCGCTGCTCGGCTACGGCTATCCGGACGCCGCGAGCGCGGTGAACGGCTGGCTCGATCTCGTCTTCCATCGGCTGCCGCTGATCCATCCGGGGCTCACGCGCGTCGGGCTCGCGTACGACGCGCGCTATTTCTGTATCCGCGTCGACGAGGGCACGGACACGTCGGCGGTGGCGCCGCATCCGATCCTGTGGCCGCCCGGCGACTCGGCCTTCGCGAGCCCGGTGTTCCGCGGCGGCGAGCTGCCGTGCGCGAACGTCGGCACGCCGACGACCGTGATGTCGTGCGATCCGGGCGCGCTGATTCCGTCGCTCGGCCTGCACGGGCACACCATCAGCGGCGTCAGCGCGTCGATGGCGCGCACCGACACCGGCGAGCAGGTGGAGATCCTCCACGCGCTGCACGCCGGCGGCTCCACGCCGGTCGAGATGGGCGGCCTGGTCGCGGGCTCGATCGTGATCGCGCCGCCGGCCGGCAGCGAGATCGCGCCGACCGAGTACGAGGTGCGCGTCGCGGCGACCGTCGACGGAATGCCCGAGGAGTACCGCTGGCGCTTCCGCGCCGGTCCGGCGATCTCGCAGGAGCTGCCGTGTGACGTGTTCGGGCGGACGAACTTCAGCTTCGAGCGCGCGGTCGACGTCACCGCGGCGACGTTCCGCGCGCAGCTCTGCGAGCAGCCGATGTTCTATCGAGTGCGCGAGGCGGGCAGCTGGCGCATCACGCTCGACTACGATCCGCGCTACGGCGATCTCGAGCTGATCGCGTACGACGCGTCGCGCGCGGAGATCGGACACGTCGCCGAGAACGATGGCCGCGAGCAGCTCGACGGCGTGCCGGGGATGGGCTTCGTCGAGGTGCGCGGCGCGGGCGGCGCGACCGGCGGCTACGTCCTGCTCGTCGAGCCGAACTGAGCTCGGCGCGCGGGCTGCTCGGGCGATGGCGAAGACGAACGCGGCGCGGCTGCTCGATCAGCTCGGCATCCGCTACGAGCTGCGCGAGTACGAGGTCGATCCCGACGACCTGAGCGCCGAATCGGTCGCGAAGAAGATCGGGATGCCCCTCGAGCAGGTCTGGAAGACGCTCGTGTGCCGCGGCGACGGCAAGGAGATCGGGTTCGCGGTGATCGCCGGTGATCGCGCGCTCGATCTCAAGGCGTACGCGCGCATCGCCGGCCACAAGAGCGCAGAGGTGGTCGCGCTGAAGGAAGTCCAGCCGCTGACGGGCTACGTGCGCGGCGGCGTCACCGCGCTGGGCGGCAAGAAGGCGTACGCGGTGTGCGCCGACGAGACGATCGAGCTCTTCGACGTCGTCAGCGTCAGCGCGGGCGTGCGAGGCACGCAGATCTTGATCGCGCCCGCGGACTACCTGCGAGCGACTCGCGCGCGGCTCGGGACTATCGCTCGATAGGGCGCTTCGGCTCGGGCGTCCCGGGCACGTCGTGCTCGAGGAGCGTGGGTCGATCGACGCGCTCGCCCTCGGGGTCCCACCAGCCCTCGTCGAAGTCGGCGCGCAGCGGTGCGCCGCGCGCGGCCGCGATGCGCGCCATCTGACCGAGGTCGGCGG
>JALYRN010000957.1 GCA_030855295.1 Myxococcota bacterium
GTCGCGGCCCTCGTCGCGCAGGGCCACGGCGGCCGCACGATCGTGTCGTGCGACGACGGGCGCCGCTGGGTGCACGACGTCTCGACCGATCCCGAGCTCGACTGCCGCACCGTCGACTGCACCCACCACGCGTGGAGCGCGAAGGGGCTGGCCTACGCGCGCGGCCACTGGGTGGCGACGTGGGGATGGGGAGCCCCGGGCGCGCTGCGGCGGAGCACCGACGCAGTGGCCTGGGAGACGTCCCTCGAGGGCCTGGTGTTCGGCGCCGTGGTCGCGACGCCGACCGGGTTCCTCGCGCTCTCGGGCGCGCCGCAGCGCAGCCGAGACGACGGCGCGACGTGGACGCTGGTCGCGCAGCCGCCGAGGAGGCGGCACGTGCGCCAGGCCGCGTCGGCCGAGCACGAGGGCGAGAGCCGCGTCCTGGTGCTCGGCGACACGTACGAGGACGTGCAGTACGGCGTCCTGAGCCGTGACGAGGGCGATCGCTGGATCGAGCTCGCGGAGCCGCCCGACGCATGCTCGATGCGCGGATCGATCGCGCACGGCGCGGGCGTGTGGGTGGTCGTCGGGGGCGCCGGCGCGGCGTGCCGCAGCACCGATGGCGGCCAGACGTGGACGCAGACCGCGACGCTGCCCGAGGTGCGGACCGACGTGGTGTGGAGCGGCTCCGAATTCGTCGCGTGGCGGCGCGGCAGCGGCGTCTTCCGCAGCGCCGACGGCGTCGACTGGACCGATACCGCGACCGACTTCACCCCCGACGAAGTGGCGGCGACCGCCTCGGGCGCGTTCGTGTCGATCACCGATCAGTACGAGCGCCAGGCCTTCCACCGGAGCGACGACGGCGTGCACTGGGAGGCGCTCCCCGAGGGTGCGTTCACGCGCGGCCACCGAATCCGCTTCATCGCCGCGGGGCGCGTTCCGCTGGCCACCTGCGAGGACGGCGCGGCGGCGCGCTGATCGCTCGGCGTAGGGTCGGCGGATCCCGGCGGCCTACGAGCCGGCCCCGCCGAGCAGGTGCGCCGCGAGCACGCCGATCACCGTCAGCCCGGCGTCGAGGATCGTGCTCCCGAGCAGCGCGTACGCGGCGCCCTCGAGGGGCGCGACGCGCGGCGAAGGATCGGGCTCGCGGTCGATCGTGCGGAACGCGATCCGCGTCGCGACGAGGCCGGCGATCGTGCTCACGAGAGGCGCCGCCCACGGCACGCTGCGCACGGCCTCGACGAGCGCGCCGGCCGTGGTCGACGTGAGCACGACCAGCGGCACCGCGACCGAGAACCCCGCGATGATCACGAGCCCCCAGAGGCCCGGCGCGAAGCGGGCCCGCACGCAGGCGAGCGTCGCGTAGAGCACGACCAGCGCCTTGAAGCCGAGCACGATCGGGATGAGCAGCACGCGGCCCGAGGATAGCGCGCCCCGACGGAGACCGAGACGAACGCTGCACGATCCCGAGAGCTCGGATGGGATCGCGCGGCGCGCGCCTCGGACCCCGTCGCGACGCGCCATCAGCGCGCGCAGATCGACGTGATCGCCTCGCGGTAGTACGGCAGCTCGTCCTCCCAGTACTCGCCGTCGAAAGGCCACATCTGATCGCCCTGCACCGCGACGATCGCGACGGGGCGCTCGGGCGACGACGTGAGCGGCGCGCCGGCCTGGAGCGCGCGACGCCGCGCGGTCTCGATCTCGAGCTGCACGGTGTCGACCTCGTTCGCTCGCGCCCGCAGATCGTCCCCGATCCGGCGCACACGCGCGCGCACCGACTCGCCCGCGCGGCCCACCGCGAGCGAGCGGAGGATCGACAGCTCCTGCTCGAGCCGAAGCGCCAACGTGCTGCCCGCGAGGGGCGCGCGCGACGCGCCGATGCGCGCGAGCTCTGCGTCGATCGAGCGCACCTGGATCATCTGCCGCGCGAGCTCACGATCCTGGAACGCGCTGCGCAGCACGAGGCCCTCGAGCCCCCCAGGACCGCGCCCCGAGCGCACGTCGTCGAGGAACGCATAGGCGGCTCCGGGATCGTCGATCGCCTGCTCGCGGTGAGCGATCGACGTCAGGAGCGAATCGTATCGGCGATGGAAGTCGGCGATCGCCGTCTCCGCCGCGCGATAGCGGCAGTGCTCGTAGTACGCGGTCGCGCGCAGCACGTACGCCTCGGGGAAGGGGCGATCCTCGAGCTGCGGCGCGAGCAGCCCGTGCACGTGACCGAGCGCGCGCGCGTGCTCGCCGAGCACGTAGAGCGCCCACGACTCCTCGAAGAACGCGTCGAGGCCGTGCTCGCTCCCGAACGGCACGCGCTGCCACGCGTCGAGCGCGCTCGTCAGCAGCTGCGACTGGCGCGCCGCGTCGGCCTCGGCACGCCCCGGTGCGGCGGCGGAGTACGTCACGCGCGCGAGCGCCATCCACGCGAGATCGCGATGGCGCTCCCGCTCGCCGGAGCTTCCGTACCGATCGCTGCTCGACGCGTCGATCACCGCGCGGAACGCTGCGGCCGCGGGGCGCACGCGCCGGCGGCGCACATGCGAGACGCCCTCCCAGTAGCGCGCGGGCAAGTACCATCGAGAGCCGGCGCGCACGCGCGCGAAGAGCCGTGCGGCGGCGTCGAAGTCGGCCTCGGCGTAGCGCGCGCGCGCCATCAGATGGAGCAGCGCGTCGTGCTGCGCGGTGCCCTCGAGGCGCACCAGCCGATCCTCTCGGTAGCGACCGATCGACTCCACCACCGACGCGGGATCCGCGACGCGCTCGCCGATGCGTCCGAGCGGCGCGAGCGCCTGATCGAGCTGCGAGTGGTCCTCGCCGCGGCGCGCGATGCCGTCGAGCACGGCGAACGCGGAGTGCACGTACCCGAGCCGCAGCAGGCACTCGCCGAGGAGCAGCTCGGCGCGCTCGACGTGCGCGGGCGAGTCCGCGGTCTCGCCCTCGAGCACGCGCTGCAGCGGAGCGATCGCCTCCTCGCAGCGCGAAGCCGCGTAGGCGCGGAGCGCGGCGGCGTAGAGCTCCGAGGGCGGCGGGACCGCGGCGGCGGGAGGCGAGCGAGGTGCGTCGACCGGTGCGGCGAGCAAAGGTGATCGCAGGTCGTCGAACGCCGCGGCGGCGATCACGGCGGGCGCGCGGTGCCGACGCGCGCGGCGGGCGCGAGGCGCGGCCAGCGC